>JAQICC010000132.1 GCA_027858735.1 Salinivirgaceae bacterium | reverse complement strand
GTATACCGAACCCATTAAAAATATAACTAATTTTCAATATCTATTCTTTTTTTTGACATGATATTTGAAATCTGACAATACCGATATGGCACACCATAAAATTCTATATATAGATGATGATATTGCTTCAATCAAAGTGTTTTTACATGTTTTTGGTGAAAAATTCAAATTATTCACCGCAGAATCAACAATTGCAGCAGAGCAACTATTGAAACAGAACCAATTTAAAACAATTCTGTGCGACTATAGAATGCCAAATGAAACAGGTCTCGATTTTTTTAAAAGAATTAATCCATTCTATCCTGAAACCAGTTTTATTATTGTTACTGGTCATGCCGATATGGAATTGACACTTAACACTTTAAATTCTGGAATAATTTATAGGTTTATAACAAAACCATTGGATAAAAATTATGTTGAACTATCAATATTAAATGCTGTTGAAACCTATGATATAAAAAAGCAAAATAAACAATTAGTAGAAAACCTTAAAAGGCAAAATGAAAATCTCGAAACTTATACCTCACAATTAATAAAGACTACTAATGCATTGACAAAAAGTCAGGAAGAATTAAAGTATAGAAAAAATGGGATAAAAGAAATTATTGAAAATAGTTATGCTAAAGGAGAACGATATTTTTTTGAAAATATGGTAATTAGTATAACTCAGGTTATAAAATCAGATTTTACATTTATAGGTAAATTAGTTTCAAATAATAAGGTTGAAACCATAGCGCTGTGTGGTGGAACCAAAATAATTGAAAATATAGTTTATGATCTAGAAAATGCTCCTTGTGATAAGGTATTGGATGCAGGAATAAGAATTTTTGCAAAAAATGTAAGTGAAAAGTTTCACAAAGATGAGCTTTTAAAGGAAATGGGAATTAATGGGTATGTAGGTATACCAATTTATTCATTATCAGGTATGCCAATTGGTATTTTGGTAAGTCTTTTCGAAGGCGAAATAGAAAATGAATCATATACTCAAGCTATTTTCGAACTGTTTTCAACAAGTATTGGAGCCGAAATTGAGCGTAGAACAGTAGTAAAGGAATTGAAGGAGAATCAATTAAAACTAAAGAACATTTTTGGTTCCATTGATGATGCTGTTTTTGCCCATCAATTACATGAGAATGGGTTTGGTAAATTTTTAGAAGTAAATAATTTAGCTTGTAGAAGATATGGATATACCAAAGAGGAATTTTTAAAGCTCACACCATTTGATATTTTGGAAAATGGCAAGTTTAATTTTAAACAACAAATACATAAAAAAGGTAGAAAAACCTTTAGAACAACTCATAAAACAAAAAATGGACGGATTTTTCCTGTTGAAATAAGTTCTAATACTATTGTAACGGGTGAGGATTTGATCGTTTTAGCAGTAGTTCGTGATATATCAGATAGGGTAAGGGCGGAGCAAAAACTTAAAGAAAGTGAAGCTAAATTTAGGCAGTTTTTTAATAAATCGTCCGATGCGATTTTTGTAGCTAATGCGGCAACAGGTATAATTGTTGATGCAAATGAAACTGCATGTACAAAAATGGAAATGCAATTAAACGAAATTGTTGGTCTAATGCAAAGCGATTTACATCCACAACATTTTGAAGAGAGATCCAAAGTGTTATTTCAAAAAAATGCACAAAAAATAATTAAAGGTAAATCAGTTAAATCCATAGAATCCTTTTTGATTACAAAATCGCAGCATGAAATACCCGTTGAGCTTAGTGCCACTTTAGTTACTCTTAATGGCGAGCCGTATATAATGGGGGTGTTTAGGGATGTGTCGCTTCGAAAAAGAACTGAAACTAAACTCATAGAAAGCGAATATAAGTATAAAACGGCCTTTAAAACTAGTCCCGACGGTGTATTAATAACTAGCAAAGAAGGATTAATTATTGATGTTAACGATGGTTTTACGAAACAGACCGAGTATTCAAGCAAAGATGTTATAGGTAAATCGGTTTTTGATATAAATCTTTGGAAGGATATTGAGGATAGAAAAAGCTACTTTAAATCACTTGAAGAAAAGGGAGAAGTTAATAATTTTGAGGCCACTTTTATTGGAAAAAGTGGAAAAGAATTGTACGCCTTGGCTTCAGCAAAGCCTATTCAAATTAATAATACGCCTCATGTTTTAACAATAGCTCGCAATATTTCAGACCGAAAAATAATGGAGTTGGAAATTTTAGAGAACGAACAACTTTTAAATAAAGTATTTGAAAGTGCTCCTTATATAGTAGCACTTTTAGACAAGAATAGAGAAATTGTTAAAATTAATAAGGATAGTGAAAAATTTTCTCAAAATAGTAATTCACTAGGAATAGCCAACAGGATTGGTTCTGTTTTGAAATGTATTGCTCTTTATAATGAATCTAATGTCGATAATCAATACAAATATTGTATTGATTGTTGCATTGTAAATACGTTTAATTATACCTTAAATACGGGTAAAAGTGTTCATAAAGAAGAGGTAAAAGTGAAAACCTATGATAAGGGTAGAGAACAAGATCGGTATTATTTAATATCAACCAGTTTAATAAAAAGGAAAAATAACAAATATGTGCTTTTAACAATTGACGATATAACTGATAGAAAGCAAATTGAAACAGAGCTAATTGTTTCCAGAGAAAATGCAATGTTTAATGAAAAAAGATATTCCTTACTTAATGACCTAACTTTTGAAGGAATTGTTTTGCACGAAAATAGAAAAATAATTGACATAAATAAGTCAATGATAAGGTTAACAGGATATTCTAAAAAAGAGTTGATAGGTAAGGATCCTCTAGAAGTTTTTTTTCAAAAAAAGTATCACTATTTAATTAGAGAAAAACTTAAAATGCAATATACACCGCCCTATGAAATTAGATTGTTGAAAAAAGACAAAACAAACATACCGGTTGAAATTGAGGCTTACGATTTTAAATTAAGAGAAAATACTATTCGAGTAGCAGCTATTCGCGATATTACTGAGCGGAAAGAAACTGAAAAGAAAATTATTCAGGCCATAATGACTACTGAAGAACTTCAAAAAACAAAGTTTGCTCAAGAATTGCATGATGGTCTGGGTCCGTTACTTTCAAATGTGCAAATGTATTTTCAATGGTTGGCCGATGAGGATGAGAATAAAGAATTTGTGCTTAAAAAAGGATTAGAGTCACTTCAAACAGCTTTTAGTAGTTTACGTGAAATATCTAATAATTTAAGTCCTCACATATTGCACGATTTTGGTTTAACAAAAGCGATAAAATATTTTGTAAAACAAATACCAATTAAGGATAATCAAGTTCTTTATGCAAATAGCTCGATAAAAGAAAATAGATACAATTCGAATATTGAGATTGCTTTATATAGAGTAATTACTGAACTTATTAACAATTCAAGAAAACATGCTAACGCAAATAACATTATTGTTAATTTAGATGAATATAAAAAATACTTAATAATTGATTTTACCGATGATGGAGTAGGGTTTTTTTTAGATAATATGAACGAATTACAAGAGGGACATGGGCTTGTAAATATAAAAAACAGAATAAAAACGCTTAATGGAGAAATTGAAATTAATACCAAGAAGGATAACGGGGTTAAGTTTAAAATAAAAGTGCCCTTTATTCACAGCTAAAAATATATAGGAAAGGTTTAAATTTATGTTCAAATCGAAAAAAACACAACAATTTTAAAGTACATTACCATCTATATAGAATAATTTATGAAAATCATTAATAAAGTTATAGTAGTTGATGATCATGATATTTTTCGTGAGGGTTTAGTTTCTCTATTGAAGCTTAAAAAAATTGCTAGAACGGTAGATGAGGCCAGAAATGGACAAGAATTTCTTGACTTGTTAAACAAAAGGGAAATTCCTGATTTGGTTTTGCTCGATATTTCAATGCCAATAATGGATGGAGTTATTGCTGCACAAGCTGCGGTTGAAAAATTCCCATCCATAAAAATTATTGTGCTATCAATGTTTGGTGATAAGGAGTATTATTATAAAATGATATCAGCAGGTGTAAAAGGTTTTGTTTTAAAATCTTCAGGCAAAAATGAGCTTGAATCTGCCATATTAAATGTGATGGAGGGTAATAGCTTTTTTTCAAATGAGTTATTAATACAAATTATTGCAGATATAGGATACAAGAGTGATAGTGAAAAAAAACAAACCAATGAGTTTACTCCTAGAGAATATGACGTGCTAAAACTTTTTTGTCAAGGATTGTCAGCTAAAGAAATTGCTGATCAAATGGCACTTAGTAAAAAAACCATTGAAGGTTACCGAACTAAGCTTTTTCATAAGACAGGTACAAAAACCTCTACAAGTCTTGTTGTTTATGCCATAAAGAATAAAATTGTAAGTATTGTTTAGTTCTTGTTTTAAAAAAAAACAAGAGTATACTCCCATAAAAAATCAGAACATACACCCTAAATTATTAGGTTTTTCTACCTTTTTTTGCAACTCATCAAATCGTACTTTTGAGTAACACTGAAAAAGAATTGCCATGAAATTAATAGTTGTTAATGATAACGATAATTTTAGATTTAGCATTCAGATATTTTTAGAAAAGAGATTAGGACAAGAAGTTATTGCCTCTTTCTCAGAGGGATATTCGTTTTTGAAATACATTCCAGAATTAAGTCTCGATGTTATTTTAATGGATATTTCAATGTCTGGTATAGATGGCTACCAGATTACAAAAATGTTTGATGGGGACGACGCTCATTTAAAAATATTAGCGGTATCCATGTTTAAAGATGCTGTTTACCTAAAGAAATTTGTTGAGTCTGGTTTTAAAGGTTGCGTATATAAATCAAGTGTGTACAGCGAGTTGCCGGGTGCTTTAAATGCAATAGATAAAGGGGAGTTTTATTGGCCTGATGGTATTGAGAATAAAGTAACTATCAAATAAAATAGAGAATAAATTATTAAAATGAATATTTCAGCATTTAATATATTAAACCCTTAATTAATAAAGTTATGATTTGGAGAAATTTATCCTTAGGCGGAAAACTTACGGTTGCATTTGGTAGTATAAGTTTAATATTGGCTGTAGTGGCTATATGGGCAATTACAGGTATTGGAAATATTGTTAATGATGCTGGTCAGGTAATTGATGGAAATAAATTTAGAGCTAATCTTCAGGAGAAATATAACCAACACTTAAAATGGACTGATAAGCTTTCAAGTTTGGTATATGATGTAAATGTAACAGAAGTTGAATTACAAACCGATCCTCACAAGTGTGCATTTGGCCAGTGGTATTATGGAAATGGATTAAATGAGGTTAAGAATCTAGCCCCTGAATTATTACCTACAATACAGGAAATGGAACAACCGCATATTCATTTGCATGGTTCTGCAGTAAAAATACTAGATGTGTACCATCATGCTGATTATAATCTTAGTATTTTAATGCAAAGTGTTCGAGGCGATCATTTAGCATGGACAAGTGCAGTTCAAAATGCTGTAATGAATGGGAATTCCAAATTAGAAGTACAAATGGATCCCACAAAATGTAATATGGGCAAATGGATTGCTACTCGTAATAGTAATCAGGCAATAACATCAGATCGGATTCTTAGCGAAATGGTTAATAATATAATTTCTGATCATGAAGCATTGCATTATAGTGCAAAAGATGTAGATAAATTTTTAAAAAGGAGAGATGTTCCAAATGCTCGACGAGTATTTAATGAATCAACAAACCGGCTTTTGGAGAAGAATATTGCTAATTTAAATAGTATTATAGAATATAATAACAATAATTTATCAGGTATTCGTAAATCTGAAGAAATACTACATACAGAAACCCAACCCAATCTACAGATTTTAGCTACTCTTTTTAATAAAGCAATTGAGGATTCGGAAGGGTATATAATGACTGATCAAGTTATGCTTCAGCAAGCTTCTAAAACAAGATCTGTGGTAGCAATATTAGCTGTGATTTCAATAGTTATAGCAATAATTTTGACAATTGTTATTACCCGTGCACTGGTTAAACCAATTAAAAGTGCTGTTGGGTTTGCTCAACAAATAGCTGAAGGAAATTTAATGGTAAATGTTAGCTGTTCAACCAACGATGAAATGGGGCAATTATGCAATGCACTTTCAAATATGGCAGGTAGACTAAGTAATATTGTTAGAGAAATAATAGACGGAGCAGATAATATTACTGCTGCCAGTATGGAAATGAGTTCCACTTCGCAAACAGTTTCACAAGGGGCTTCGGAACAAGCTTCTTCAACTGAGGAAGTGTCCACTTCCATGGAGGAAATGACCGCTAATATTCAGCAAAATACCGATAACTCAAAGCAAACTGAAACAATAGCATCGAAGGCAGTTATTAGTATTAAAGTAGGTAGCGAATCAACGAATATTGCAGTAAGTTCAATGAAGGAAATTGCTGAAAAGATTCAAATAATAAATGATATTGCGTTTCAAACAAATATTCTAGCTTTAAATGCTGCTGTTGAAGCTGCACGGGCTGGTGAACATGGAAAAGGATTTGCGGTAGTTGCAGCCGAGGTTCGAAAATTAGCTGAACGAAGTAAAATTGCTGCCGATGAAATAAACCAATTATCAACCTCGGGTGTGAAAATTTCAGAAAAAGCAGGCATACAATTGGCAGAATTAGTTCCGGAAATCGAAAAAACATCAAACTTGGTACTAGAAATTACAGCATCAAGCAACGAGCAAAATTCTGGAGCCGATCAAATAAACAATGCTATTCAGCAATTAAGTCAAGTTACCCAACAAAATGCGGCAGCATCTGAGGAATTAGCTTCAAGTTCTGAGGAATTGGCAAGTCAGGCCGAGCAATTGAAAGACTTAATTAGTTATTTCAAGGTTGATGGCAAATCAAGGGGTTCGTTATCAGCTAAAAAGGAAGCTAAGTCATATATCAATAAAACATCAACAAAATTTAATAAACCCCAACCAACTACTGCACCTGGAAGTAAAGGAAAAGGTAAGCCAGGGAATAGTGGCGATGGTGTAGTTATTTCATTCGATGAAAATATTAAAGATGATGAATATGTTGAATTCAAGAACTAAATAAATGCATTTATGAACTTAAAAAAATCGTACTTGCCTGAGTAGGATTTTTTATTGTCTTTTGTTGTTATTTTGCTTTGTGTAAATTAGCAGTTAAAATTTAGTATTATGAAAATTAGTGATGTAGTAAATTATTTCGAAGAAATTGCTCCCCAATCTTTTCAGGAATCCTATGATAATGCCGGGTTAATTGTTGGGAATGGCAATGCTGAAGTAAAGGGTATATTAATTAGCTTAGATGTAACAGAAGAGGTTGTTCAAGATGCAATTGAACAAGGGGCAAATTTTATAGTTGCTCATCATCCAATTGTTTTTTCAGGCTTAAAACGATTTAATGGAAATAATTATGTTGAACGAACAGTAATTATGGCCCTAAAAAACGATGTTGCAATATTTGCTGCCCATACTAATATAGACAGTGTAATTTATAATGGAGTAAACTCAAAAATTTGCGAAAAGCTTGAGCTTGAAAATACCAAAATATTAAAATCAGTTAAAAATGAATTGAAAAAACTAATTGTTTTTGTTCCAACTGAACACGTCAATAAAGTTCGAAACGCAATGTTTGATGCTGGAGCCGGTGTTATTGGTAATTACAATTCTTGTAGTTTCAATACTATGGGCTCAGGAACATTTAAGGCTGGTGAAGGAACCGATCCTTTTGTTGGTAAAGTAGGTGAACTGCACAGTGAAGAAGAAGTACGTGTTGAAACCATTGTTCCTGCATATAAAACTAATAAAGTTATTAGTAAAATGGTAGATGCTCATCCGTATGAAGAGGTTCCCTATGATTTATATCCTTTAGAAAACTCTTGGTCGCAAGTTGGAATGGGAATGGTTGGTAGTTTAAAAAAACCAATGGATGAAATGGATTTTTTAATAAAAATTAAGAAGATTTTTAATGTTGGGAGCTTAAAATATACACAGCTTAAAGGAAAAAAAATAAATAAAGTTGCAGTTTGTGGTGGATCAGGAAGTTTTTTGTTAAAAAACGCTATTCTATCGGGAGCTGATGTTTTTATTAGTGGAGATTTTAAATATCATCAATTTTTTGATGCTGAAGGACGCATTATTATTGCCGATATTGGACATTTTGAAAGTGAACAGTTCACAAAAGAACTTTTTTATGAACTACTTACGAGAAAATTTTCTAATTTTGCAATTCATTTTACGAAAATAAATACGAATCCGATAAAATATATATAACGAAATGGCGGGTAAAGCGAAAAAAGAAGGAAAAACTGCAGAATTGACAATGGAGCAGAAATTGAAATATCTTTATGATTTACAGGCAGTTGATGCTGAAATTAATAAATTTGAATTACTTCGTGGTGAATTACCTCTTGAGGTTCAAGACTTGGAAGATGAGCTTACCGGTTTAACAACACGTATTGAAAACCTTCAGTCTGAAGTAAAAGAGCTTGATGCGGCTGTAGCAACTAAAAGGAATGATATAGTTGGTGCTCAGGCATTAATTAAGAAATACGAAGAGCAGCAAAACAATGTGCGTAATAATCGAGAGTACGATTCATTAAGTAAAGAAATAGAATTTCAAACATTAGAAATTCAGCTTTGTGAAAAACGTATTCGTGAATTTTCAGAACAGGCTGACAAAAAAAATGTAATAATTGCAGATTCTCAACAGATACTTGAGGAGCGTACAGGTGATCTAAATCAGAAAAAAGCAGAGCTTGATTCAATTGTTTCTGAAACAGAGCTTGAAGAAGATAAGCTTAAAAGTAAAATTGACGAAATTGAGAAAAACGTTGACGATAGATATTTGCAAGCTTATAAAAGAATAAAAAGTAATGCAAGAAACGGGTTAGCTGTTGTAACCGTGCAGCGCGATGCTTGTGGCGGTTGTTATAATAAAATACCACCTCAGCGTCAGGTTGATATTCGGGCACGTAAACGAATTATTGTTTGCGAATATTGTGGACGTATATTGGTAGATGCCGGTTTTGGTGAGAATTAAATTCAATTTTGAATAAAATATATAAAAAGGTTACTCAATAAAGTAACCTTTTTTTTGTTTAAAAAACCTTATCCTGATTAATTCATAAATTTTATTTAAAGTGATTTAATATTCTGATTATCAATTTTAAAAGACAATGGCTCTGATATAAATTAATGTAGAGGTTAAAATCTTTGTGATACCTTAGTGATTTGGTGCCTTGGTGGCTAAAAAAAATGCCACAAAGTCACTAAGACACAAAATTTACACGAAGAACAACAAATGTTTATATCATAGCCAAGACAATTTGATAATGTAAAATAATTATTTAGAAAATTTCAGGGTGCATTTATTTTAATGCATTCCGCTATGGCGGAACAGCTACTGAAATATATAGTATGTCTGCGGTTTCTGACGCTCCCGAAGTAAATTCGGGATAGGCTTTACAGCTACATCAAACTAAACGCATGAATTATTCAGGTTATAATTCAATTCCTCTTAATTTACTATATTGCCAATAAAAACACTTGATTAAAATACTGAATATATTATTTCTATTCATATTACCAGCTGCTTTGAATTTGGTGAATGCTCAATTCAGTTATTCTTTAAAAGTTCAAGAAGCACAGAACACCATACTCGATTTAGATTTTGAGAAGTATAAAACCATAAGAAATACTTTTTCAATTGATGAGAAAGGTTTGGAACACTGGTTAAATAGTTATAAAACTTTTATTGAGTATAAAACAACTAACAAAAAATTAAATAGCGATTCGGTACTGAATGTAATTAGTGAAAATGAAGATTTGCTTTATAAAATAGGGCAGAAGGATGCCATGTATTATTATTGTTTGGCTGACATCAATTTTATGCTTTGTCTATTTTATTTTGAGAATAATGAACTCCTTAAGTCCTTAAGTAAATATCTAGCAGCAAAAAAACAAATAGAAAATTACCAGAGTAGTTATCCGGAATTTAGTTTTCAGGGAAAACATAAATTATTGATGTTCACTATTAATAATCTTATTAGTCGTCAATTAAGCTGGGGCAATGAGCAGTCAAAATCAACGTATTCCGATTATTTGGAACTTTATTGGCAGTATTCTAAAACCGGCAATGAAGTTTACATGCGAGAAATTAAGCTTATAAGTATTTTTTTAACCAATTTTCAATTTAATATTGAACCCAAAAGAGTGATTCAGGACTTTCAAATAACACCTGAATATTCAGGTATAGGAGGTCTTGAGACTTTTGCCTCAAGTGTAAAATATCAGAAGGCTGATGATTATATTCTTCAATTAGATATACTTTCGAACGCTAATGACTTAGGGTATTTTATTAATTTAAATGTACTGAATTTACAATATGGGATTGCATTGATTAATCAACAGAACGATTCAGCCATAATTTTTCTTCAAAAATATTTAAGTAATCAAAAGACCAATAAATTCAGAAGTTATGCGCAATTTAAATGTTCGCTTTACTATTTTATTAATAGAGATTTACAAAAGACCGATAGCCTACATGAATTAATACAGCAAAGTTCAAATCATGCATCAAATGAAGATATACAAGCTAAATATGAAGTGTCTCATTCGCATGAATGGCTTTACGAATTGGTCTTAGCGCGTATATTCTTCGATGGAGGTGAATTTAAAAAGTCTGCAAAGGTTTTATTAGACTCAAAAGATAATATCTCAAATTATTCTTCTCAACAAAAACTAGAATATAGTTATCGCTTGGGAAGAATATATCATAAACTAAATGATCTGGATAAAGCTAGTCGATTTTATATAATGGTGATTTACTCAGATCTTGATAGTGAATACTATTATCCAGCTTATTCGGCTTATTATTTGGCCGAAATGTATGAAGAGCAGTGTAATTTTGAAAAAGCAAAGTATTTTTATGCTCTCTGCATTGAACTTGATTCTCCAATTTATAAAGCCAGTATTCATAAAAAAGCAAATCAGCGACTAAAAAAGTAATTTAGAAAAGGTGAATGTAAATGGGGGTTACCACCACATAACCGATCCCAAATTTGGCTAAAAAAATTGGATGTAAGACCTATACGCTGTCGGAGACAGTATTCATTTTTATAAATAATTGGGGTTAAAGGATTGATTCTGTATTTTTCTCACCTTTTCTGCAATTTCCATTGGCTTTTTTTTCAATTTCATAGTTAATCGTTAGCATCCAATCTTTGAAATCAGGATTATTTTGTTGTAAAATATGTAAAAGTTCTTGTTTAAAAGACGTTTCAATAATATTGCCTCGCGTAGGCGCATATGCGCATCTTAATTCTGGAGAATTTTTTACCGCTAATCGTTTCTTTATCATGGTAAATTGATATTGACCTTCTAAATATTGGAGCAAATTGATCTCTAGTATCCTTTGTTAGAGTATCAATGTTTGAAAATGAATTTTGATTTTCATGCTCTTTTTCTGTTTGTATAAAGTCAATACAACAAGTTACATATCGCTTTGGATAATTGATAACTTTACTTAGTGTCAGCAAGAAAACTCGGGATTTTCAAAAAAACATGGATGTCAAAATTGAATTTTGAACACGATCAGAATCCATTTGTTCAATCTGTTTATACTCATCAGTTAATGAAGTATAGGAAACTATAGCTATTAGCATATAATTTTAGAACTTGTATGGAAATAAGCGTTCTTTTTTTTGGCAATAGCTTAAGGATAGCTATTTTTGATAACCTTTAAAAGATTATCAATGACAGAACACCAGTTTGAATTCCTTTTCAAAGAACACTTTGCGTATTTAAGCAATGTGGCCTATGGTGTTGTGAAAGATGAAGATGATTCATATGATATTGTTCAGAAAGTATTCGCAAAGTTTTGGGATAAACGCTTTGATGTTGATTTGACTGATAATATAAAGTCTTACCTCCATCGTGCAACTTTAAATACCTCACTAAATTTTCTTGATAAAAACAAAAGAATGGTAAAAATCGAAGATGCCCGATTGGAAGATATATCAAGTCATTCAGTGGAGGATAATACCGACTATTTATCAGGAGAAGTTGAGAATGCAGTAAAAAAAGCAATTTCAGAATTGCCTGAAAAATGTAAAATTGTTTTTTCGCTAAGTCGATATTCAGACAAAACAAATAGGGAAATAGCTGAAGAATTAGAAATTAGTATAAAGGCAGTTGAGAAACATATTAGCAGGGCACTCAGAGAGTTACGAGTTAAGCTGAAGCCGTATTTAAATTCGATTATAATTATTTTAATGTTTGGGGTAGGGCAGTTGATGTTTTAACTGTTTAATACGTACATAGGTAAAAATTGTGGAAGAAATAATAGACATATTACAAAAGAAACTGAAAGGTGAATTGTTTTCTCGTGGTGATGAGAGACGATTTGAGCTATGGATTTCTTCTTCAGATAATCAGAAAGAATTTACAGAATTGGAGAAAGTTTGGCAAATATCTGGAACTAATAAAGTGTTAAAGCCCAATGTCGATGCACAATGGGAGCGTTTTAAGCGGGAAAATACAGAACCCGCTAAGCATTCTAAAATAAAACCCCTTTATAAGTATATATCAGCTATTGCTGCAACTATAGTCATGGCAATTGCAATTTTTACTTTAGTTCAACCTTTTGAATCATCATCTGAAATATATTCAGCTGTAGAATCTCCAATAAATATTCAACTGCCCGATGGTTCTTCTGTTACATTAAATATAAATTCAACACTTACAGTTTCTCATAAATTTAATAATAGAACCAGAACAGTTAAGTTGATAGGAGAAGGACTTTTTAATGTTGAGAAGAATAAGAACGTACCATTTATTGTTAATATGGAAAATGACTTAAGTGCTAAAGTTCTTGGTACAAGCTTTAATTTAAGGCACTATTCGAATTCATCTACTAGTGAACTTAAAGTATTAACTGGCAAAGTTTTGTTTCAAAAAGCTGATAACAATATTGTTTTAGAGAAAAACGAAGAAATAAAATTCGATTTGGAAAGAAATAAATTTTCAGAAAAAAAAGCGCTTAATTCAAACCTATTAGCTTGGCATACAAAAAAAATTGAATTTGATAATACCCCAATATATGAAGCCGTTGAATCTTTAGAACGCTTTATTAATAAATCAATTCTAATACCTGAGAATAGCAACGATATCCGATACACCGGCAGCTTCAATAATCCTTCTGAAAAGGAAATTGCTGAAGTTATCGCATTGGCTTTAGGTTGGAACTACAAAATTTCAGATGAAGCCATAACATTCTCAGAAAAAAAGACCAAGAAATAGTTATTCAACGGTTTACTTTCAAAAATAAAATTTCAATAGTTTTTTAGTGAGAAAAAGGATTTTGTGACTAAAAATTTTAATTTTACAGCACCGAAGCCCAATCAATATTATTGCTAATAACTGGTTTAAGTGCATTTAAAATTAGGTAAATCTTTAAATACTCGAATTCAAATATCTATTATAGGTATTTGCTTTATTATATTTTGCTTACCCTTTCCTTCTTTGGCACAGAGCAAAATTCTTCAAACCAAAATTCAAATAAAAGCTTCAAGTCAAAAGGTACGTGCTGTAATTCAGGAAATTGAGAATAATACTACAATTGAATTCTCATACTCTGATAATGTTTTGGACAACAAGACTATTAACTTGTCGAGCCCAACTGAGATGACTCTAAAGAAATTTCTTGATGAAGTATTATTATACCAGGATATTGGATATAAATTACTGGGTTCGCATGTTGTTCTTTTTGAAAAAAAGGCTCCTCCAAAATGGTTCACATTATCTGGTTTTATTGCAAATGCCTTAAACTCTGAAAATATTATTGGTGCGGCTGTTTTTATTAAAGAATTAGGTATTGGAACCATTACTAACCCTTATGGTTTTTATTCTATTAAAATCCCGGCAGGTAACTATACTTTAGTATTTAGTAGTTTAGGTTACAATTTAACTACACATAATTTTACCCTTAACTATAATATCCGGTCTGACATAAAATTAGACCCTAAATCTTATAATGTATCTGAGGTAACAGTTTCAACCAGGCAAAATTCTGAATTTTTAGAATCAACACTTATGAACATGATTAAGATTGATATAAAGAGTTTGCAAGACCTACCCGGATTATTTGGAGAAAATGATGCGCTACGGAATTTAACTGTATTGCCAGGGATTCAAGCTAACGAATTATCAACAAGTAGTATTAATGTGAGGGGTGGTGGAACAGATCAAACGACCTTTTTAATGGATGAATCATGTTTATATTCAGCATCTCATTTTGGTGGTTTTTTTTCAGTTTTTAACCCCGATGTTGTAAATAATGTCAATGTTTATAAAAGTGATATTCCGGTTAGTGAATCTGGTGCTTTATCGTCATTAATTAATGTTCATTTACGTGAAGGAAATAACAAGGAATGGCATGTTAAAGGTGGAGTAGGATTAATTTCAGCACGCGGCTTAGTTGAAGGTCCGCTAAAAAAGGAAAAATCATCGGTGCTGTTTGCATTTAGAAGAACTTATGTTGACAATGTAACTCGCATGGTTAATTTAGATTCAGAGTTTAATAACGCAAGGTTTTACTTTTACGATGCAAATTTAAAATTAAACTACCAGATTAACGACAACAATAGATTCTATATATCGGGTTATACTGGCTCCGATGTCTTTAGTCAATATACAAGACTTTCCAATACCAATTACATGGGATCAGCTAGGTGGAATCATTTATTTGGTCCGCGTATGTTTTCAAATACGACCATTTCAGCAAGCCAGAATTTTATGACACAAGGTACTCAAATTGAGAAGGAACTTATTTATTGGAAATCTGAAATTAATGATGTAAAACTAAAATCTGATTTTTCATATCATTATTCAAAAGCGTTTAAGTTGTCTTTTGGCATCGCAAGCACATTATTTAATATTTTTCCGTATTCATTATTAACAGAAACCGAACAAGATCTTTTAACCAGATATAAGTCGTCTGTTGACCGAATGATGTTGAATAGTTTTTATGTGCAAGATGAGGTTGTGATTAGGCAAAAACTTGGTATTGATGCCGGGATTAGAGTAACACATATGCAAACTCAACCATTTACCGATTCATTAATTGGGATTAGTAAGGTTTATTGGCAACCTCAACTAAGGCTTAGTTATGCAATTAATAAAATATCAACACTTAAAGCAAGTTACAGTTATCAGGTACAGCCACTGCATCAGTTGCCTTTAAGTATGGTTGGCGTGGCAGTTAATAGGTGGATGTCATCAAGTCAGGTTTTTGAACCCCAAATTAGTTCGAATTATACCTTTGGTTATTATAATACTAGCTTAATTAGTACCAATTTCTCAACGGAAATGTATTATCGCGAAATGGGTAACCTCATTGAAACTATGCAGGATATGCGAATCTTATACACCGATGATCCAGAAGAATATTTACATAGAGCAAGTGGTACAGCAATGGGTGTTGAACTACTAGTTTCTTTCATTATTAATAAATTTAAAGGTATGTTATCCTATGATTATTGCAAGGCAATGTGGAGAACTCGCAATCTTAATAATGGTAACCCTTATGAGGCAGCGCATACACGCAAACATACCATTAATTTAGCAGGGGTATATCGTTTTAATAAAAGAATGACTTTATCAACTTCATGGATGCTAGCTTCGGGCATTCCTTATACTGCTGCAAACGGAAAATATACTATTAATGGTAGAACTTACTTGCAGTTTAATGGACAAAAAATAAATACCAAAAAGTTGCCACCATATCACAGGCTTGATATAAGCCTTGATATAGCTTCAAAAAAGAATGGAGTTAAAAAATGGAAAAGCTTTTGGAATTTTTCAGTGTATAATGCCTACCTCAGAAAAAATGCACTTGGGGTGGCCTATTTTATACCAGACACTGAGGATGGAGTTACTGTGCAAAAATTAAATCCTGGATTTTTTTATTTATATCAGTTTGTTCCTTCAGTTTCATATAGATTTGAATTTTAATTATGTTTCGATTTTTAAGAATATTTCGATTTTTGATATTGGGTAGCTTAGCTTCGTGTTATGAGGTTACTGAGGGTGATCTGTTTGAAAATTTTGAATCACAAATAATAATTGAAGCAAAAATTACAAATCGTCCACCTCCATATTATATTCAGGTGAGCAGAACAGTTCATCCAAAAGATAGTGTTGCTATAAGTCTGGTAAGAGATGCAAGGGTTATTGTATCAGACAGTAAAGGGAATTTTGAATTGTTAGAAATGATTCAGCCTGGTTTATATGTAGTTGATTCAATTGTAGGAGAATCAAACGTTGAATATAATTTATTAGTTAATATCAATGAAGAAAACTTTCGGGCAATTGAAGTGATGAAAAATGCTCCTGAAGTTCATAGGATTGAAGTTTTATATCTTGAAGAATTTGTTCAGCAAGAAGGTTATTTTATAAGATTGTATATTGATAAAAAAGCCAATGAGACTAGCTATTATAGATTAGAGGTTAGTAAAAATGGTACAATATTTAACGATTATAGTGATCTAATTGTTTTTAATGATGCCTTTGTAACAGATGTTGTTGAATATTTAGTACCTTATACATTTGAACTCGGTGATACTGTAAACATAAACCTGCATAGAATATCAGAAACGATGGATAAGTATTATTATGAATTAACTAAACAAACCAATAATGCTTTTAGTGATATTCAGCCTCCAATGCAGAATCCTCCATCAAACTATTCTAATAATGCACTTGGTTATTTTGAAGTTTCGGCTGTTGCTTCTTTAGAAGTAATAATTCAGTAAACCATTTGATGGATGCTTATTGTTTCATACATTTACTTCCAAAATTTATAGGAGGACAAGTATTTATGCGTTTTATTTTCTTCAGTATTGTTATATGTTTTATAAATGTGCAGCTTTCTGCACAAAAAATGTTTGAAGAGCAATTTTCAAATTGTCCATTAAAATTTGTTCTTGAGGATAATGAGTTCTTCATTAATTATGCCCCCGATGATTCCATAATGGTTGTTGATTTTTTAAAAGGCCTTGATGAGAAGCGTTCAAAAAGATTGTTTGGTGCCATAATGATGCAGGTTATGGTAGATACCATAGATAACGTTTGCTGTGTGAGCTATACCAATGAATCAACCTTAAGCAATAGAAGGCTTGATGTACCAAACCGATTGTTAGCCATGCAAGGCTGGAGTAGATTGCCTAATTGCAACAAAAATGAAAATATATGTGCCTTGGTCTCCATTGTTTTCGACAAAAAGGAATTTAGCGTAATTCGTACAGGATACAATAGAAATACAGGTGGGGAAATAATTCAATCAGTTACTTATAAAAGGTATCCTGAAGAATCAACAGAAATTTTAGAAAACTAATTGGTGCTGTAGGAATCTGGCTTAGCTCGTAATTTTATTTCAGATATTGATGGAGTTGTTGTTGATTCAATGATAATCATAAAGCCATTTTTTCTTACTAATTGGCTCCCATCAGGGAATGTTTCAATAATGATAAATTCAGATCCCAATTCAATTCGTGATTCAAAAAATATTCTATTTTTCTCACTTATTTTCATTGCATCTAATTAAAATTATAGCTAGAGCCTGTCTAAACTAAGGGCTTGAAATATAAAGCTCAAATACAAGGCTTGAGAAACCAGGAAAACCAAGGAGTCTACTTTTGTAGATGACTGTTTTCATGGTGAACATAACGAAGTAGTTGACTTTA
>JAQICC010000199.1 GCA_027858735.1 Salinivirgaceae bacterium | reverse complement strand
TAATAAATGAACTCCACAGTTTGATTGATAATAAAAAAATAACACAAATTGTTTGCTTTGCAAACATCATCTATTCGTGAATTCGTGGTTATATATTGACGTCGGATATAAATTCCTAGCACCTCAAAATAATATTTAGCCCATATTTTTCAAGAATGCTGCTTTATAATAGTTATAATATTTGGGTGGTTCCTTAGGCATTATCTAATTTCGGGTTCTGTTATATTATGAATTCCTAAAACGATGAAAACACTATTTATAAATATTGAAAAATTATTGCAAGTTGAAGAGTCTTCGGCAAAATGGGTTGCAGGGTCAGCAATGGCTGTTTTGTCAATTATTAATGATGCCTACCTTTTAATAAATGATAATTTAATCGAGGATTTTGGATCAATGAATGACCTTCCTGATTTTTCCGATGAGCAATCATTGATAGAAATAGATGTTACAGGAAGAATTATTTTGCCAACATTCTGCGATTCGCATACGCATTTAGTTTATGCCGGGAGCCGCGAAATTGAATATGTCGATAAAATAAAAGGTTTATCTTATGAAGAAATTGCACAAAGGGGCGGTGGCATACTTAATTCAGCACAGCAGCTTGAAAAGGCTACGGAGCAAGAACTGTTTGATGGTGCATTAGACCGAATTTCTGAAATAATTTCTTTTGGAACAGGCGCTGTTGAAATAAAAAGTGGCTATGGATTAACCACTGAAAGTGAACTTAAAATGCTAAGAGTAATTTCTTCGCTTAAAAAAGAAGTTCCCATTGAGATTAAATCCACCTTTCTAGGAGCTCATGCAGTACCCCATGAATTTAAAAACAGACCATTGGATTATGTCAATTTAATTATTGATGAAATGATACCGAGGGTTGCTGAAGAAGGTTTAGCCGATTTTATTGATGTATTCTGCGATAAAGGCTTTTTTACTGTTGAAGATACCGATAGAATATTAAATCAGGCAGTAAAGTTTAATCTTCAACCTAAAATTCATGCCAATGAACTCGATTATTCGGGCGGAGTGCAGGTAGGTGTAAAATACAATGCGCTTTCAGTTGATCATTTAGAATATATTGGAGATGCAGAAATTGAGTCTCTTTTAAATTCAGAAACCATGCCAACTATTTTGCCTGGTGCTGCCTTTTTCTTAAACATGCCTTACTCTCCGGTTCGCGATATGATAAATGCCGGCTTACCCATTGCTTTAGCTTCCGATTTTAATCCGGGTTCTTCACCATCGGGCAATATGAAGTTTATTATGAGTTTGGGTTGTATAAATTATAAAATGACACCGGAAGAGGTTATTAATGCAACTACCAAAAATACAGCATATGCTATGGGTATACATAAAACTCATGGATCCATCTCAAAAGGAAAGGTGGCAAATTTAATTGTAACTACACAAATACCTGGTTACGAGTATTTGCCCTATGCTTACACAAGTAATTTAATTGAAAAAGTAATGATAAACGGAAACTTTATCGATTAATGCATATATAAATATATGTGTATAGGTAATAAACTTAAAAAGATTTCGAATGAAAAAACTGATAGAATGCGTTCCTAATTTTAGCGAAGGCAACAATATGGCCATTATAGATCAATTAACTGCAGAAATAACAGCTGTTGATGGAGTTAAACTAATTGATGTTGATCCTGGAAAAGCAACCAACCGTACAGTAGTTACAATGGTGGGTACGCCCGATGAGATTTGTGAGGCAGCTTTTAGAGCCGTTAAAAAAGCTGCAGAGCTCATTGATATGCGAAAACATAAAGGCGAGCACCCCAGGTTTGGAGCTACAGATGTATGCCCGCTTATACCTGTAGCAAATATTTCAATGGACGAAACCATTATTTATGCAAGAAAACTAGCTGAAAGAATAGGCAATGAACTAAATATTCCAATTTACTGTTACGAATTTGCAGCAACTGAACCGAAAAGAAAAAATTTAGCCAGTTGCCGAAGTGGCGAATATGAAGGATTAAAGGATAAATTATCCAATGCTGATTGGAAACCTGATTTTGGAAACCAAGAATATAATGAATTAGTAGCCAAAACGGGTGCTACCGCAGTAGGAGCGCGTAATTTTCTTATTGCCTATAATGTTAATTTAAATACAACTTCAACAAGGCGGGCTAATTCCATTGCATTCGATGTTCGTGAACGAGGCCGTGTAAAACGTGATGGCAATTCTATTACAGGTAAAATAATAAAAGATGAAAAAGGAAATTCTGTGATGGAACCGGGTTTGCTTAAATCGGTGAAGGCAATAGCTTGGTTTATTGAAGAATATGGTGTAGCTCAAATTTCAATGAATTTAACAGATATTTTAACCACCCCTTTGCATATCGCATTTGATACGGTTTGTGAAAGAGCACAGGCAAGAGGACTTCGTGTAACGGGCAGCGAATTGGTTGGAGTAGTTCCCTTAGATTCGATGCTTGAGGCAGGTAAGTATTTTCTGAAAAAACAAAACCGTTCTGTGGGAGTGTCAGATAAAGAACTTATAAGAATAGCTGTAAAATCGATGGGTCTTGATGAGTTTTACACTTTTGAGCCAAAGAAAAAAGTTATTGAATACATACTTGAAAATGAAGCATCGGCTGGAGTGAATAAACTTATTGATATGACCTTGGCTGATTTTGCTGATGAAACAGCTTCTGAATCACCAGCTCCGGGCGGAGGGTCTATTTCTGCTTATATGGGAGCCTTGGGCATTTCTTTAGGAGGTATGGTAGCTAATCTATCATCGCATAAGCGCGGATGGGATGATCGTTGGGAAGAATTCAGTAATTGGGCTGAAAAGGCTAAAAGCTACCAAACCAAATTGTTAAGCATGGTTGATGAAGATACTAAGGCTTTTAAAAAAATAATGGAAGCATTCGAATTACCTAAGAAATCGGATGAGGAAAAGGCCCTTCGATCAAAAGCAATTGAAGAAGCAACAAAATATGCCATAGAGGTTCCCTATAAGGTAATGCAGTTCTGTTTAGAATCAATGGAAGTAATGAAAGCAATGGCCGAAATAGGTAACCCAAATTCAGTTAGCGATGCAGGTGTTGGAGCTATTGCTGCCAGAGCGGGTGTTTTAGGGGCATTTTTAAATGTGAAGATTAATGCATCAGCATTAAAAGATAAAGACTATGCAGTACAAACTATCAATAAGGCAGAACAATTGTTTCAAAAAGCATCTCAATTAGAGCTTGAAATTCTATCTATTGTTACCTAAGTTGAGCGATTCGAACAAAGTGAAGAGGCGCTTTACTTAGGTATAACCCTCCCGACCTCCGGTACGGGACAGGCTGACCTAGGAATTGTTGATTTTCACATTTTGAGTAGC
>JAQICC010000056.1 GCA_027858735.1 Salinivirgaceae bacterium | reverse complement strand
CTCAAAAAAGCCCCATGTTGATGAAAGCTTTTTTGTAGTTCTTGGAAAATTTTGAAGATGCGTTTGCGTAATAGAAGTTGTATTCTACAATAATACGACAATTATAAATTACGAGTAAAACATCTCAACTTATTGATAATCTGAACATGGGTCAGGAGTTCTGAACTTTGTTTTACGGCCACTTAACGTATATATTAGCAATGAATTGAAACTTGATATAGATTGATCTATTGTTAGATGAACTTTTCCATTAGATGGATTTGGATAAATACTAAATATTTGTGGCTGATCATTCACTTGAGTATAATTAACATTAGCTACGGATATAAAATTTTCTTTAGTTTCTGTAGCAGAACCTGTATTATTTGTTGCTGTTAACGATACGGAATAAATTCCTGCTATAGTGTAAACATGTGAAGGGTTTTGTTCTTCAGATGAATTACCATCGCCAAAATCCCACAACCAACCTGTTGGGCTATTTTGCGACATATCGGTGAAACTTATAACAACATTTTGATCAATAGAAACCTGATCCGCTTCAAATTCTACCTTTGGAACATCACCCGCTACTATCGTAATATAATTGGTTTTTGTTTGGGAATTTGAGCCTTCATCGTTTGAAACTTTTAATGACACTTCATATACTCCTTGTTTTTTATAAATATGCGAGGGATTTTGTTCTGTGGAGGTTGATCCATCTCCAAAATACCAACTCCATACAACAGGTGCATACAGTGATTCATCAGTAAAATTAACTACCTCGTCTACTTTTGCATTCACAGTACTAGAAGAAAAACTAGCTACTGGAGGAATATTATCTTCACTTACAATTATATAGTCACTTTTTGTTTGACTATCAGTTCCTTCTGCATTTGTAACCGTTAAAGTAACCGAGTAATTACCCACTGCCGAATATATATGTTCAGGGTTTTGCTCGGTAGATGTATTTCCATCACCAAAATCCCAGGCCCATTCTGTAGGCTCTCCTGTTGAATAATCGGTAAAAACTACTGAACCTCCAGGCCCAATAATGGTACTTGATGCTGAAAACCTCGCAAATAATTCATTTACCTCACCCATAAAATTAATCAAACCCACATCATCCATATTATTCCAGCTTTCATCAATATCTCCGATATTTGACCAAACCATTCTATTTCTAACGCCATTAACTTCGTCGCAATCAATTACAGTAACATCAAAACCAATGGTTTTGGTAACAGAAGGATCGATGGCATTTCCATTATTATCTGGTAGCGCAGCAAAAGGTATATAGTATTCAATTGTATAGTTTCCAGTTCCATCGTAGGTATCAGCATATAAAACTCCAGTACCATTAAATTCAGTTTCTACGCCTTGGTTATTTTCTGAAAAATTCGGAGCTACTTGATGGTTAGCGCCACCAGTAGAAGCACCACCTCCATCTTTTTGAGGGTCGGTACAGTCTATATATATTTCAATTTTATCGGATTGCCAATCGGCTAAATCAGATAGCCAATTAGGCATCCAAACATTATCAGAAACCTCAATAGCAAGATATATACCATCAATATTCCATACAGCTTTCCAAGTAGCCAAATTCAATGAAGGTTGTTCTTGCTGAAAAGGTTGGTCTATTGCCACCGCAGTAACCGTTTCCCATACACCATCGGAGGCATCACCGTCAATTACAATTATTTCGGCACCCATATTGAATACATCGGCTGTAGGTTGAGTTTGCGCATTAAGTGATACTACCAGGGCAACTGTTGTCAGGATAGTTAAAAACTTTTTGAAATTATGCATTATTAAGTTGTTTTATTCTGTTAAAACTATTTAACGCTATTATAGCATTTGCGTTACAATTATAGAAACTTTAATTGGGAATGCAACCTGATAAGTTTAATGTTATGCAAAAAAAATCATCAATAACGAATTAGCATTATTGGTGATTCCTTTAAAATAGAGATAAGGAGGTTTCTTATTCCACCATAAACTTAAACGTTTTGGTTAACTCATCAGATGGGTATTGCAGCATATAAATTCCTTGAGGTAATTCGCCGAGCTCAACTTTCTGTTTGAGATCAGTAACCCTTATTGAATAAATAGTATTTCCTAAAACATTTGAATAAGAAGATTAACTATTAAGTTTAATTTTTTAATTTACTGCTTCATAGTAAAGATCGCTCTTTTACGTAAATGCAATTTTCTTAATGCGAAAGTGGGTTTAACCCACTATTTGCTCCCCAACATATATTTATAGGATTTTTCAAAAAAATACTTCAAAATTATACAACCTCAACAGTACTTATACCGTTACTCTTTTTTAATACCTCAATTTGGATCGGAATCCGTTCCTTTAAATTCTCAACATGTGAAATTATTCCAATCATTTTACCTTGTGCTTGCAACGTTTCTAAAGTTGATATTACCGTTTCAAGCGTATTGTTATCAAGCGTTCCAAAGCCTTCATCGATAAACAGAGAACCAATGTTTACATTAGTGCTTGCTAAGTCCGATAATCCAAGGGCTAATGCTAAACTAATCAAAAACTTCTCCCCTCCGCTTGATGTATCAACCAAGCGTGCTTCGTCTGTCTGATAATGATCAATAAGCATAAAATTAAGTTCCTCACCCGACTTATAGCTATCGTTCATTTTTAAGGAATAGCGCTTGTTTAGTTTAAACAAATGAATATTCGCCAGTTGAATTAAATTTTGCAAAGTAAGTCGCTGAACATAGGTGTTAAATGCATGTTTTGAACCGCCAATTAAGTCCATTAAATCTGTCCATTTTTTTAGCACTTTTTCTTGCTGACTTATTTCATCAAACACGCCTTTGTTTCGTTCCTTTACTTTATTGTCATCAGCTAACCGTTGCTTAATTTCACCACTACGTTTTAACAATTCGTTAGTGGCTGTTTTAAGACTTGTTTGCATTCCAAGAGCTTCACTTTCCAAGGTTTCAAAATTCTTTAACTCATGTAAATTATCAAAATCTACTTTCAATTTTTCTTCAAGTGTACTTAGCTTTAGTGTCTGGTCGTCTATCTTTTTTCGAATTGTTAAAAAACTTGTTTTATCATCAAAACTAAGCAAGCACTTTTCAATTTCTTCTCTCGTTGCAAAATCGCTAAGGTCAATTCTCTTGCCTAAATTCGACAGATTAACCTTTAAATCTTCATTTTTTTCCAAACCTAGTTTTTCAATATTTGCCTGTTCGTTTTTTTTCGATACTTTTTGTGTAGTAAGGTTCTGAAAAAGCTTCGCTATTTCATCCAATTCCTGCCTTGCTTTGAGAATTGCATTTTGCAGCTCTTGCCGCTTCATTTCAGTTGTTAAATCTTCGGGCAATATTTTTCTTCTATTAGCTATTGATTCGGATAGTTTTTCATCTAATTCCGCAATTTCTTTCTTTAATTTGACCTCTTCTGCAAATTTATCGCTTAAATTCTTTTCTGCATTCTTAATGTCATTCAAAAGTTGTGAAATTTTATTTTTATGCTCAACAAGTTTCTTATTATTGTTTTCATATTTTAATATTTGAGCCTCTAACTGCTTAATAAATAAAGAAGTATTTTCAGCCAATGGCACTTGCAATTCAAACACAGAAAATCTCGTATTCAGATCCGATTCAATTTCCAGAGTTTTCTTATCTAGTAACTTTAGAGCTTCCCTATCTTTTTGCAATTGCTCTTTAAGATTTGTTTGCTTTTCTTGAAATGCTGCAATTTTATTCTTTAAGTTGTTCAATTTTTCTTGTTCAGAAAGCAACAAGCTGTTTTGCTCATCTTTTTGTTTTTGAAGAACTTGTGCATTATTAATAAGCACAGCAACTTCACTCAACTCCTTTTCAAATGTAGCTAGATAACTTACTATCGTATCTGTATCATCTATTGCACATTCAATACTTAGCTCGCAATAGCGCTGTTGTATTTCCTTTAAGCTCGTTTCAAGAATTTTTAATGAGGAACTATTGCTTTCCAGTTGAGTTTTTATTTTTTCAAGAACAATTTCAGTTTTTTTCGTTTCATGTTGCAGATTTTCCAATAGGGCTTTTCTAGTGGCTAGTTCATTCTGCGCTTCCGAAATTTTAATATTTTCATAGCTCTCAATAAGCGGATGCTCCGTTGAACCGCACAAGTTACAAGGCTCGCCTTTCTTTAATTTTTTACGTTCCTCATCAAAACTTTGAATGGAGCGGTTAAGTTCTAAAATTTTCTCGGCATCCTGCATTGATTTTAACGACACTTCTATTTTTGATTTTAAGCCAATCAGATTTTCTACCAACTCCTTACTTTGTAAATTAAATTCCTTTTTATGAGTTAATAATTCCTCCTTCTTATTCCTAAAATCGATAAAACTCTTTGAGATAACCTGAAGTTCTTTCCAACTTGATATTTTCGTATTTAGTTGCTTTTGTTTTTCCAGAATAGCATTCAAATTATTTAATTCCAAAAGCGTCGAAGTCTCTAAAACAGATTGTTTTAGTTTCTCAATAAGCGTATTTTCCTTAATAAGAACCTGCTCAGATTTTTCCAACTCAGATTTTGTCGTATTCAAATCCTTTTCTTTCTTGTTTATTGAATTTGAATCTTCAGAAATCCGTTCCCTATTGTTTTTTCTTAATGTCAATTTAGAATTCCATTCCGACAAATATTTCTCAATCTCAGGCGTATTTTTATTCTCTTGCAAAAACTGATTAATCTCCTTAATAACAGCTTCTTGCTTTTTACTTTCCACCGTTTTTTGCGTAATACTTTCTTTGATAGCCTTAGTCGTTACCAACGAAGTTACCATTTCAGCATCAATTTTTTCTTTAGCAAGTTTAGCATTCGCAATATCAGTGTCTAATTTGCTTACGGCTTCTAATTTTGGCAACCATAGCTTGAGTTCATTCTCTTTGTTAATATAAAATTCCTTGCTACTCTTTTCCAATTGTTCCGATTTTACGAGCTCTGCTTCAAGCAATTGTAGCTCCTTCACTAAAGCTTCAAATCGTTCTTTATTAGCAAGTATTTCTTTCTCTAAACGAGAAATAGAATCAATCTTTTCTTTGAAAGGTTCGGCTTTTTCATGAAGTTTTAATGCTTCAATTATAGCTTGTTTTTCTTGTATAACTTTAACTAAGGTTGCTTGATCCAGCTCAAGCTGCTGTTTCGTTTTTAATAATTCTGCATTGCTTTTATACCACGAATTTATTCTTTCAACTTTCTTTAACTCTAGCTCTAAATCTTTCACTTTCTCAGAAAGAATGTTTTGTTCCTCTTTCAGTTCTTTTATCTTTTCATCCGACAGTATATCTTCATTATTAATTTTACGTTTTATATCATCGAGAATCCTTCTTTCATCGAATATTTTAGCGCTTATGGCTTCACCAATTTTTTTATAAATTTCTTCGCCGGTAATCTGCTCTAAAAGTGTGCCTTTATCTTTGGCATTGGCAGAAAGAAAAGCTGCAAATTCACCTTGTGCCAGCATTACAGAACGTAAAAACTGATTGTAATTTAATTGGGTAATTTCCTCTATTTGGATTTGAACATCACGCTTTTTTTCAGCTATAATCGTTTCAGTACTCAGGTTTTTCAGTCGAACTTCCTCTTTAGGGTTTTCAAGCCGTTTGCCCGCTTTTGAAGTTAAACGCATAGACCACTGCACCTCAAAACGTTCCTTTTTATTTGCAAAAGTAACCCTTGCCATAGCTTCATCTGCACCATAACTTATTACATCTTCTAATCCTGCCTTTATGTTCGACTTATTAAACCGAGGTACTTCATGATACAAGGCAATGGTTATGGCATCTAAAATAGTGGTTTTACCAGCCCCGGTAGTCCCTGTAATGACATACAAACCAACATCTTGAAAACGTTCACTTTCAAAATCAATAACGACGGGAATATCCGATTTTATAGAATTTATGTTTTGAAGTTCAATTTTTAATATTCTCATAAATTATTCGTTAAATGCTCAATGGTGTTTTTCAAATTACTCAAGCATAACCTTATTAACTTTTATTCCAATGACTGAAAACTGAAGACTGAAGACTGAAGACAGAAGACTGAAGACTTCCTTCCCCTATTCCTTCTCTCTAACAATTTGCACCACTTCGTTAAATGCATCTAACACCTCAGGATAAGTATCCAAATCAAAATTCTGCTCCCTACACTTCATTTTAAAAACCTCCATCGGCTTTAAGTCCTTTATATGTTTCGAATTGTCAATTAACTGCTCCAATCCCGTAATTCTTCGCTCATTCTTCAAAGTAACTTTCAGCACCTCCAAATTTAGGTTTTCTGCAGCTTTATTAATTTCATGAAACCCAACAGAGGCGTTTTGCTTATTATCCAAAACCACCTCAACCCAAGGTGTTAATTTAAAGGAATGACTATTCATTTCTTCTAGCTGGCTGATACACTCTTCAGCCGAACCTTTAATACGCACAAATTCTCTAAACTTTGGAATTTCAACCTCAGTAATGCTTGAAATTTCATCTTTTATGGTATCAACTAGCACAACATTTTTAGCATATTCTATCTCACTAAAACTAAGAATACAAGGAGAACCCGAATACCGAATATGATTGAGTTTACCAGCCTTTTGTGGACGATGCAAATGACCTAAGGCTATGTAATCAAAGATTTCCGGAAAATCTTGTGCTCCAATATCTCCCAAATTACCCACGTAAATACTTTGCTCGCTATCCGATGTTGATCCACCAATGGCAAACAAATGTCCCATTCCAATAACAGGTGTATCTGCGGTCTTTAATGCACTACAGTATTCAGCAGCTTCATTGTAATGATTAACTAGCGCTGTTTTGTACCTATCGCCTATTTGTTCAAAAGACTCACTGGCCACCGCACGCCTAATATCCTGATCGCGCAAATAAGGAACTGCAGCTATAATTATTTTATCATCATAAACCGCTAATTCAAAAACTTCATCTTCAATATTCTCGGTAGCCTTACCCACCACATGAATTGACATGGCACTTAACAGCTCTTTGGGTGCATTTATAGTTCCTGGAGCATCGTGGTTGCCACCTGTTATTACAATATGTTTGCAACTCGTTGAATTAAGCTTCACTAAAAAATCGTAATACAATTTCTGACTTTGGGTTGAGGGTACCCCGGTATCAAAAACATCGCCCGAAACCAGTAAAATGTCTATTTGCTTACTACTTATATACTCTTGTAGCCAATTCAAAAACAATAATTGTTCTTCGTATTGTGATTGTTCATGCAATCGGTGCCCTAAGTGCCAATCGGAAGTATGCAGTATTTTCATATTATAACTATTGCTGAATAGTATTTATTTGGAAGCATGCAAAGCATTGCTTTTCAAAACAAGCGAATAAAAATATAAAACTTTGAAGTTATTGCATAGCAAAATCAAACATTTATTTAGGAACTGTGTTCATTTGAGAATGAGAATGAGTGTATGCTCCATAGCCCTGCCTGTCCAGCAAGGCAGGCTTTTTGCCAACAAAAGCTAAAATTTGTATTTTTTTTTCTTTAATCCAATGATTGCTTGAGGTTTTGAAATTTTCAACTAAATCCGGGATAGTCTGGTTCAAATTATATCCAATAAAAAAAGCTGTCACTTTAATTTGTCTTCAAACAAAATAAGTTACACAACAATTCATTGCTATCGCAATTCTTATTCTTACTTTTGTTTGCTCTTTAAATCAAAATAAAATTAACAAAATGGCTTACTCAATGATAAGTATTTTAACAATGCCTTTCAAGTTGATTTATAAAATCTACAATCTCCTTTATTTCATAACAATTCTAATCTTATTCTTCCCAATTTTTAAGTTTCTTTTGGCAAAAAAGGAGCGATTCCCAATGGCTTTTAAAGTGATTCGGTTTTTCTCACAATTGTGGCTTTATGGTGTTGGGATATTCATTAAAGTTAAAGGCAAAGAAAACATCATTAAAGGAGAACCATTTTTAATTTGTTCAAATCATAGTTCGTTTGTTGATCCGGCTCCATTGTACGCAATATTCAAGGAACACTTTGTATTTACGGGTAAAAAGGAGATTGAGAAATGGCCGCTATTTCATATATTTTACACCTCGGGTATGAATATTTTTGTTGACCGACACAATAAAGTTGGCGCTTTAAAAAGCTTTAAACAAATGATGGCGGTTATTGATGAAGGACACCCCTTAGTTATTTTACCCGAAGGTACAATTCCGGTTGATGCTCCTAGATTGGGTGAGTTTAAATCAGGTGCGGTATCAATAGCAATTCATAAACAGATTCCAATTCTACCTGTTACACAAACCACTAATTGGAAAAGATTACAGAGAGGCGGATTTTTTAGTGGAAAATCTAGTCCAGGAATTGCCGAGATAGTAATACATCCTCCGATTTCAACCAAAGGATTAACAAGGAGTGATACAGAAACCTTGCAAGCTCAACTTCATGCAATAATAAATGGTCCACTACATGAAAAATACGGTGTATAATAATGATCACATGTTTGATAGCCTCTATTACAGAAACTTAAAAGCGCTAGGTATTAAACCGATAGTCATATTATTTTTAAATCTTTTCGATACTGAATTCCAAGAATATACGAATTCTACCTATTGCTAAATAGTGAAAAAAAAATGTTTTTGCTTTTGCCGTGATAATATTCTCAGTACATTTGATATTATGAAACAAACATGTAAATTTAATTATTCAAATTTCTACACAAAGGGATGATTAAATTTCTTGTGAGTTCCATCTGACAAATAAAATAAAATAAATTATAAACAGATGAAATAAAAAATGGAAGGTGCAATTGAAATAATATGCACTATAATTACTTATTTTAAAATCTTACCGCATTATATTCAACTATTTTTTAGCAGATTAAATAGATAAAATGATAAAAAACATGTTCCAATTTTACTATCAAGGTTTTAAAAACATGACAGTTGGAAAAAGACTTTGGACAATTATTATTATTAAACTAATAATAATGTTTTTGATTTTGAAAGTATTTTTCTTTCCAAATTTTTTAAAATCAAATTTTAAAACTGATGAAGAACGTGGTAATTATGTAATTAAACAATTAACAAAATAAAAAAAGCATGGAACATGTAGATTTTTCACTCGTCGATTGGTCACGCGCACAATTTGCCTTAACAGCATTATATCATTGGCTGTTTGTGCCGCTAACTCTCGGACTTTCGTTTATCATTGCGTTTATGGAAACTCAATATGTGCGAACAGGCAACCCTGAATGGAAACGTATTACAAAATTCTGGATGACGCTTTTTGGGGTAAACTTCGCAATTGGCGTAGCTACCGGAATTATTCTCGAATTTCAATTTGGCACAAACTGGTCAAATTATTCGTGGTTTGTAGGTGATATTTTCGGTGCACCTCTTGCCATTGAAGGAATTATGGCCTTTTTTATGGAGAGTACCTTTATTGCCGTAATGTTTTTTGGTTGGAATAAGGTGAGTAAGAAATTTCATTTGATTTCTACTTGGCTAGTAGCAATAGGCTCAAACCTTTCTGCATTATGGATATTGGTAGCAAATGCTTGGATGCAAAATCCCGTAGGAATGGAATTCAATCCAGATACGGCTCGTAACGAAATGGCTAATTTTGCAGAGGTTTTGTTTAATCCGGTTGCAGTAAACAAATTTTATCATACTGTATTGTCTTCCTATATCTTGGCTTCAGTTTTTGTAGTAGGTATTAGCGCATGGTTTTTATTGAAAAATCGCGAGCATTTATTTGCTAAAAAAAGTATTATTGTAGCCTCAATATTTGGATTATCAGCCTCATTTTTAACCGTACTTACTGGTGACGGCTCGGCAAGAAATATGGCAAAATATCAACCTATGAAATTTGCGGCCATGGAAAACCTGTATATGGGACAACAAAATGCTCCACTTACAGCAATCGGTTTTCTGCAAAAGAACGCATTAGAAAGCGACCCTTCAAAACAAGATTTTGTATTTAAAATAGAAATTCCAAACATGCTTTCATATATGGCATTTCTAGACCCCAATGCCTATGTTCCTGGCATTCACGATTTGGTAAAAGGAAATACAGAACGAAATATAATGTCGTACTCAGAACGTAGCGAAAAAGGGAAAGTCGCAATAACATCGCTTTCCGAATATAAGAATGCTAAAAAAGCTGGTAATGACAGTATTGCAAATGATGCACTTGTAAAATTCAACGAAAATTATGCGCATTTTGGGTATGGTTATTATGCCAATCGCGATTTAAATGAATTAATTCCGAGTGTACCAACTACTTTTTATTCATTCAGAATTATGGTTGGTTTAGGTTTTCATTTTATGGCTCTATTTATGGTAGTGCTGCTATTGGCAAGAAAAGATAAACTGGAGAAGTATCGATTTATTTTATATACAGCACTTTGGACCATCCCTTTAGCCTATATTGCTTCTGAATTAGGTTGGGTTGTTGCCGAAGTTGGTCGCCAACCGTGGGTAATTCAAGATATATTGCCCACTATTGCTGCTGTTTCGCAAATAAGCTCAACATCAGTTCAAATCACTTTTGGGTTATTTTTCATAATTTTTACGGGTTTGCTTATTGCTGAAATTAAAATTATGATTACGCAAATTAAAAAAGGACCTGAAGGCGAAACTATTGAAACCGAAATAAAAACTAGTTAATCAACTCTAAAAAAATAGAAGTTATGTTTGAAACATTTTCATATATCATATTGCAACAATATTGGTGGATCATAATTTCACTATTAGGTGCAATTCTTGTTTTTTTAATGTTTGTACAAGGTGGACAAACACTTATTTATACACTCGGCAAAACCGAGGATGAGCGTACTATTTTGGTAAATCTTTTAGGGCGAAAGTGGGAATTTACATTTACAACTTTAGTAACATTTGGAGGTGCTTTTTTTGCTTCATTTCCATTATTCTATTCCACAAGTTTTGGTGGGGCATATTGGGTTTGGATGATAATTTTAATTGCATTTGTAGTTCAAGCAGTTTCGTAGGAATACCGAAGCAAACCTAACAACTTTTTTGGTAAACGGTTTTATGAAATATTATTATTTATAAATGGATTACTTGGAACTGTTTTAATTGGAACGGCCGTTGCTACCTTCTTTACCGGCTCTGAATTTTCTGTTGACAAAATGAATTTAACCATATTAACAGGTGATAAAATGCCTATAATTTCAGAATGGACAGGTCTTGCTCATGGCTTAGAAGCTGCATTTAATTTACAAAATCTCGCATTAGGGTTAACCGTTTTTTTCTTAGCTCGCGTATTAGCAGTGCTTTATTTTATGAATAGAGTTAATAATACTGAAATTATGGAAAGAATTAAAAAGCAACTTATTTATAATGCTATTCCTTTTGTAATTTTCTTCTTAACATTTACTATTTGGTTATTATTATCAAAAGGATTTGCCGTAAATCCTACCACAAAAGAAGTTTTTATAGAACCTTACAAATATTTACATAATCTTATTGCAATGCCAGTAGTTGCAGTACTATTTTTTTTAGGAGTAACTTTGGTTCTAATCGGAATTATCAGACCCATTACATGTTTTGTAAAATGCAGTACAAAAGGAATTTGGGGAGCAGGAATTGGAACAATTTTAACTGTGTTTTCACTTTTCTTATTGGCAGGTTTTAACAATACAGCCTATTATCCTTCAACTTTCGATTTACAAAGTTCTTTAACAATTGAAAACAGTTCGTCAAGTTTGTACACACTAACAGTAATGAGTTATGTCTCTTTGATGGTTCCTTTTGTAATTGCATATATTTGGTATGCTTGGCGTGCAATTGATAATAAAAAAATGGATATTGAAGAAATTAAAACAGAAACGCATGTTTATTAAAAATATTGATTTTTAGAAATTACATAGCAATACCAATTTAGGTGAAAATTATAAAGCTGTAAAACTCTATCTAATAAAGTTTTACAGCTTTTTTCCTGCAATTACACACCCCGCTTCCGCACTATTGCATCATGTGGCTTTAATCAATTTCAAATACTCAGGATTAGCCAAACTCATAAGCATAAAGCCTGAACTTTTCCTCTATAGCAATAATGCAAACTTTATCTTATTCCATTTGCTACTCATAAAACCATAACTAAACCAAAGGTTTGAATTTTAAGTATTCGATGTATCAGTTCACACGATGCAATTGTGCGGCAGCTAGGTTTTTTTTTAAAACGGCTCGTACCGTTTCATGAGATATATTATCTACGTATTGAAGTTCCACCATCTTATTCGAGAGTAAACGTAATGACCATCTAGCATAGCCTTTAGGTGGCTCACTACAACTTAATGCAATTAGGTGTGCTTCTATATCGCCATCGATTTTTGCCTTATATTCCCGAGGGCTTGATTTTCCGTATAAAGCTGTTTCAAAGCCTTCTATCACAAATTTCTCCCTAATATTTTCTACTGTCCGAACTGTAATATTAAGAAAATCAGCGATGTCTTCATCTTTTTGCCCTTTTCCACCGGTAGCTTGATTACTGTTGAGTAAAATATACGCATTACGAATTATCATAGC
>JAQICC010000044.1 GCA_027858735.1 Salinivirgaceae bacterium | reverse complement strand
TAAATTCTCTAAATCATTTTTTGAAGCTCTAATTATTATAAATTAATATCTAAATATTTACCTATTTATCAACTCATATGAAATTTCATTTTATTCTAAAGTGGCGGCAATTAAAAATGGTGCCGATTCCATTTCTGTGGTAATAAAATCGATATCTTTAATCTCAATATTTGGCAAAGGGTTAATCCAGGTATATTTATAAAACTGAATTTGGTAACCTTGACTCCGTGTTCTTTCATTTTCACCAGTCCAGGCAACAACAGCATTTAGGGGTAATTTATCATTAGGCATAAACCACCAATCAACAACATTTCCCTCATAAACAATCGGTACTATTTCAATATGATCATTTATGAAACGTATTTTATACTCACCAATCACTGTATGACCTTTTTCATGCCATGATGAGCCATGAAGAAAGCTGATCTGTTTTCCATTTCCGTTAACTGCTATTTTTTTAGCTTCACTGGGAAAATCAATTCCAGTTTTCTCTTTTGAAATACTCCCCGATAACTGAATTAATCCTTGCACGTCAAAAAGAGTTCCTGCAAATTCATTCGAGCCTCGTGGTACTTCCTTTAAATCATTTCCTAGTTTATCATGAATATTTTCATCTAATGATGTATTTAGGAATTCTGATAAATCGATAAAAATTCTAGTCTGGCACATAATAATATTTTTAGTGGTTTTTATTATTTCTCCTTTTCAAAAGGCCATCCTACTATACCGGCCTCCATAACGTTCACATTTTTATAACCATGAGCTTTTAGCAACACAGCTGCTTCATAACCACGAAGCGATATCTTGCAATAAGTGACTATCTCGGTTTCCTTATCTTGTGGTAATTCCCCTAATCTGGTTCGTAAAAATCCTAAGGGAATTAACCTTTCTCCAATTCCCAAACGTGTTTCGGCATATTCATCTGCTCCTCTAACATCAAGAATAAAAACACTTTCTTTTTTATCAAGCTTTTCTTTTAATTCAACTGAGGATATCCCCTCAAATACGCCATTCATTTTATTTTGGAGTATATGCGCTGTTGCGATGCTGTGGTCGATAGCCAAAGAAAAGGGTGGAGCATATGGAAAATCGGCATCTACCATATCATCAATAGTTAAACCTCCAATAATTGACGTTGCCCAAATTGCCAATTGCTTGCTCACATCGCCAAGTCCGGCACATTGTGCTCCCAATATTTTACCGGTTGATTTTTCGGCAAGTAACTTTGTAATTAAAATTTTGCCATCCATAAACCCTGGCTTGTCGGGGCTGGCATTTACAACTTTTACAAAATCAATTCCGGCTTCTAGGGCTTTAGTTTCTGATAAACCTGTTATTCCAATGCCATAATCGAATAATTTGCATATACCAGTTTGAATGGTTCCTGAAAATTTAGCAACATTGCCTTTTATTACATTCTCACCAACCACACGACCTTCAAGATTAGCTAAATCGCCGTAAGGAGCAAGTACATTTTTACCAGTAATTTTATTTTTAATTTCGCAGCAATCGCCTGCTGCATAAATATCGCTTACCGAAGTTTCCATGTATTCATTCACAATAATTCCGCCTAAGGAACCTATTTGTATACCAGCTTTTTGTGCTAGTTTTACATTTGGTTTTACGCCTATTGCTACAACAGCGAGTTGACAAGGAATTTCTGTTCCATTCTTCAGTCGTACTGCTTTGAGTTTCCCGTTTTCGCCAATAAACTCTGCTACGCCATTATTGGTAATTACATTAGCCTTGGTTTTTAAGTAGTTTTGTACAAACTTGGCCATTTCCCAATCAAGAAAAGTTAACAGCTGAGGTAATAATTCAACCATTGTAAGCTTAATGCCTGCTAAATTAAGAGCCTCAAGCGTTTCAATTCCAATTAAACCTCCACCAATAACCACAGCCTCTTTTACTTCTCCATCATCACGAATTTTTCGTAAATAATCGGCATCCTGCATCGACTGTAGCGTAGTTATCCCTCTTAAACCGGTACCTAGAATGGGTGGCATATTTGCAGTGGCACCTGTAGTAATAACTAATTTATCGTATTCTTGCGAACCATGCTCTCCTGTTTCTATATCAATAAATTCTACTTTTTTATTTTCCTTATCAATTTTTGTAATTTCGGTATTTACTTTAGCTACAATTCCTTTTGCATTCCAATAAAATTTTGGATCGCGAACCACTCCCGTTGGCGTACAAAGCAACTGGTTTCTATCATCGAAAAAACCACCTACAAAATAGGGGAATCCGCATGAGGCCATTGATAAATCGGATCCTTTTTGAAACATGGTAATTTCAGCAAATTCATCCATTCTTCGTGCACGAGCAGCTGCCTTTGGACCAGCAGCAGATCCACCTATAACAATTATTTTTTTTCTACGCATAATATTTAATTCATTGATAATAATATTTCTTCGATAGATTTTATTGAGTTAGGCAATAATTTTTCCAGACATTTCCCTGTTTTTTCTTTTATCAGATAACATTTGCAATTATTCCATCCGGCAGTGTCTGTATAGCAATATTGCTTCTTATAAGTTTTTGAGGTTACTTCCATACCTTTAAGCGTACCGTTAAAATTGGGCCCAATTCATAATTTTTACATGTGTTTGCATCCATAACATTAAATTTTATGATTATTGTTTAAATCTTTTATCCGATATCATTCGCTCCACTGGTATATCGCCTCGCGCATCAAGCCAGCCCGCTTTTGCATCAATTCTATTGTCGAACTTTGAAAAAAATGGTTTTATATCAATTAAGGGTGTCCCATTTAGCATGTCAACATCTTCAATATGAAGAATATTTGCATCAACACTGTTTAGCCTAACTGTTGAAATTCCCATGGCATTAGGGCGTTTAGGCGATCGAGTTGCAAAAATACCATGCTTTACTGTATCCATAAATGGTGTTACCTGCAATTCAAAACCTCGAATTTTATGAAAATAATAAATCAAGATAATGTGAGAAAAACCTTCAATGTCTTTTAAGCCATCAACATATTTAGGTAATAATTCAATATGCCCCTTTACACCCTCAGCGGCTATAGGCTGTATAGGTATGCTCTGTATGGTATAATGGGGTGTAAATATTTTCCCAATTGGTTTTATTTCAATGGTATTTAAATGCATGTTTTATAAATTTATAAGCGACCCTGTTTTAAGCTGACTTATTTGAAATTCATTATAGAAGGCTGCAAGAGCTGGAAGCTCTGTACAGTGAGATGGATAAATGTTCTTTATTTTGTTTGTTTTAAAATACTCGATGGTTTTTTTTGTCTGAACATTGTTATGTTTTAAATGGAATCCGCCTATAACGGCATCCACTTTAGTGCAATTTGTAATGGTTTTTGCATACTCGATAATATTGCATATGCCTGAATGAGAGCATCCTGTTATAATATTTAATGCCCCATTATCGATAATAACCAATGCTGAATCATCTAGAACAAAATCGGGTTCGTCATTTTCATCAATAAAGGGAGTTGTTTGTGCTTCAAAATTGGTTTCGCGAGGAATTTCACCTAAAAAAATGAGCCCTGTTTCTAACATAAAGGGGGACGTGGTGAAATGTAATTTGTAGTTTAATTCCAGTTCTTCTTTTGTTGAAGAAAGCCCAACAGGCGTATGATCAGTTTTGCGATACCTTTTCATAAAAACATTGGGGTGACAAATCAGGGTCTTATCTTTTAAAAACTTTAAGCCATCACCATGATCCCAGTGTCCATGACTTAACACAACTGCATCAACATCCTTTTGTAAATCAAAACCCATTTTTGATGCATTCTTAAGAAAGACATCGCTGTGTCCTGTGTCGAAAAGAATATTTTTACCGTTATGCTCAATTAAATATGACAGACCATGCTCTGCTAAAAACTTTCCTCCTGCTAAATTTTCTGTTAAAACATTTATTTTCATACTGTTGTCAGGTTAAATGCATTTTCAAATATTTCTTGAAGCCAAAAAGGAGCTCTAATTGGCTTTCGCGATTTGGCATTCACAAAAACTACAGTTGATTTTGCCTTACAAACTATTTGATCTTTAGTATTTGTAAGTTCAAAATTAAAACAAAGGCGTACATCGGGCATATCGTTTACCATTGCCTTTATTTGTAGCATTTCGTCATACCCAACCGGCTTTTTATATCTCACATCGAATGAAATTACGGCCATCATAATATCATTGGCTTCAAGGTACGAATCGCAAACACCAAGCTTTCGCATTAACTCGGTACGTGCCTGATGACAATAATTTATATAATTGGCATGATACACATAACCCATTTGATCAACTTCATTGTACCGAGTAATTATTTTTATGGTGTTTGATATCATTTTTTACAATTTTAATTTGCTACCTGCTTGCCTAATAAATGCCCCATTCTGTACCTTTTAATTCGCAAATACATTTCGTTATATTTATTTGATTTTATAATTAATGGAACACGCTCTGAAATATTTATCCCATATTCTTTTAACCCATTTACCTTATCGAGATTATTGGTTAGCAGCCTAATATCAAAAAAACCTATTGCTTTTAAAATATCTGCCCCAATTTTATAATTACGCTCATCGGGAGCAAAACCTAAATGGAGGTTAGCATCGACAGTATCCATTCCTTCTTCCTGCAATTGATATGCATGAATTTTGTTCATTAGTCCAATACCTCGCCCCTCTTGTTGCAAGTAAACAATAGCTCCGCATGCTTCTGCTTGAATTAACAGCATAGCCTTTTCCAGTTGATCGCCACAGTCGCAACGTAATGAACCAAATAAATCGCCCGTTGCACACGCCGAATGCATACGCACAAGTGGCAATTTATTTGTTTCAGCAATTCCTTTAAAAAGAACCATATGCTCAGCACCTGTTACTATATCTTGAAACGGAATAAGATGGAAATTTCCATACTTAGTAGGTAACTTTACTTTCTTGCCCTTTTTTAAATTTGATTCAATCATTTTAATTCAATTCATTCTGGTTTTATTTAATATTTACAGGAATTTTTATGCGGATACTTAAATTTCTACCCACATTGTAAAAACCTAATTCTTTAAGGGTCGATAAGTGATCGTAGTAAGTGGTATTTAAAATATTTTGTACATAAATACCTGCATCAATTATCTGTTTTTTAATGCTTATTTGTGTTTTAATAAAGGCGTTTAGCAGAAAATAGCTGTCCGTTTTTGTTTCAAATTTATGGGGTTTATTCTGAGAAAAAGCAACCAAAGGGTTTATGCCGGCTTGCAATTCTTTAAACTTACTATCGTAATTATTTGAAAAATAAATATTTAGATTTATTTTGTCTTGTGGAATAAAGGGCAAATAATCACTATTATCTTGCTGCGCCATTACATGAGAATAAGTACCGTTAATTTTAAATTTGTTTGTAATGTTATACTTAGTAAATAGCTCAGCCCCGTATAATGCTGCATTATTCTGAGCATACTGATAAAGGTCAATGCCATTATTAACTGTATCGCCTGTTGATTCCATGTATATATAATCGAAAATGCGATTGTAAAAGAATGCCAGATCGGTAACAAATTGCTGATTATGAAAATGTAAACTGGCATCGAATTCAATATTGCGCTGCGAGGTAAAATTAGGATTGCCTTTTTCGTAGCGATTTCCATGGATACCGTCTTGTAAAAGTTCTGCTACAGAAGGTGTGCGATAAGCTGAAGCTATGTTCCCTCGTAGTAATAAATGATTTGAAAGCTTATGAGTAAGTCCTGTTGAAAAGCTTATATTATTATATTTTTTATTAAATATGCTTGTCGTATCTACTGTTTGAATCTCTTCAGTTAATATAGATGCTTCGAGTAGTTTATAATCATAACGAACACCAATTTGATAAAATGTTCCTTCACCAAAATTATACTGCCATAACAATGCTAATGAACTTGTTAAAGTATTATAATCAGGCAATATATGCATAGGTGACTGGCTATTTTTATTCTTTTGTAACAAGCCTTGTGTACTGAGTATTAGATTGCTCTTTTTTGAAAAATCATAACTCCCTTTTACTTTCCATGTATAAGTTTGTAAGTTCATACTTACTAAAGCAGAATCAGGATTTGAGCTAAAGCCTTGAAGTTTTCGGTTATTAAGCTGATAACTTAAATCAATATCGAGCTTAAACTTATCAAAGAATAAAATATTACTAAAGGCTAGGAGGTGATTATCAAGGTTTTGAAACCAAAATTCGTTTTTTCGATCATTTTCACTTACTACTGAAAGTGCCGGAGGATTTGTAATACCTAACTTTAACTTACTGTAATCGTAATTAAATTTGAAAATACCTTTTACACTACGATAGCCACCAAAGGCTTTTATACTACTGGAATTACTTCTTGTATTGGGTACCTGTTCATTGTTGCCACTATAATAATCGGTATTTGAAAGTATATTCCCTGTTAATCCACCAAAATAATTGTTCGCACTCTTTTTAAAATTCACTCCCGTATTTGTTCTCATATCGTTTGTTGAAAACGACGAGTAAATATCAATTTTTGAAGTATTTATAGGTGCTGGTTGTTCTTTTACAAAGTTTAACACTCCTCCAACAGCATCGGAACCATAAAGCAAAGATGCGGGGCCTTTTATTACCTCAATATGGCTTAAATTACCATCATCAATAGTATAAGGATGATCCTCGGAAAACTGATAATTTTCCATTCTTACTCCATTATTCAAAACAACAATATTAGTGGTCGACAACCCCCTAATAACAGGTGTTGCAATATTATTTCCTTTACTAATAACATCGATTCCAGAAATTGCACTAAGCTTTTGCATAATTCCTTCTGCTGGAGCTATGTCCAATTTTTCTTTTCCAAACGTTTCTATTTTTATAGCATTTTCATGTTGGCTTCCTGCTCTCCCACCTGTAACAGTGATTTCTTGTGCATGAACCGACGAGGAATTTAATTGAACATTTAATTCTAATGTTTGATTACCTAAGTAGATGGTATTTATTTGAGTAGCATAGCCAATGTAGGAAGCTTGTATTTTAAACCAGCCATTAGGCATTTCCTTAAGCTCATAGAAACCATCGCTATCAGTAACTGTTCCTTTGTGGAGTTCTGGAATATATACATTAACACCTACTAAAGGTGCTTTAGAATCTAAATCGGCTATTATACCAAAAACTACGTTCTGCCCACATAATTTGGATAAAGAAAAAAATAATGCCAGAAAAAAAATACTTATAGTTTTTAAATTTATTTTTTTACATTTCATACAATGCGTTCTTTTTACTTAATATTAGGATGTGATTTCTTATAATAATAGTTTCTTACAAGTATGCTCTGTGGTTATTGTTTTCAATTACAAAGTCACAGTATTGCTTACCATCAGCAATTGTCATATTTAAGCCATTTCTATGAAAAGTGAGTTCATCGGGTAAATAAGAATTAAATATTGCATTATCGACAGTGCACATTATTGATGTTAATTCGGGCACCTTTAAGCATGAAAATAGTTCATGAAATACACATCGGGTTACCCTAAATTCATATTTGGTTTCCGATTCTTCTAGTATTTGAATGGTATTTAACTTAGTACTCCCCTGTTTGTTGGCCAATTGCTGAAATTTGATGAGATTTTTAAAAGTTCTTTCAGCCTCAACAGTTCTAAAATTTGTCTGTTGCACAGCAAAACCTGAGCTTAGCAAACAAACACGAATTATTTCAAATGCTTTTTGCTTCTCCATCATTTCACATAACTGTATATACAACCAAGCTATAAAACCTAAGGAATCAACAAGTTCTTGAGGAAAGCTAATTTTAAGGGTTCTTTTTGCTTTTTTAAAACTGAATTTAGCTTTAATTAAAAGTAACATGGGATTACTAACATATCCCTTAAGGATACCCCTAATTATTAGGGAACTACTAATATTTGCTACTTTTTGCTGCATTCTTGTTTTTTTTACGATTTGTTAGTGCCACTTAAATAGTTCCAAACTTCTTTCAGTTGTTTTGATATGTAAGAATTAACATCATACTCTACAATTGTTTTGTCTTGAACCATTGCTTGAACCACCGATTTATTAAAGGGTATTTTTGCCAATAATTTAATCCTATTTTTCTCAAGAAATTCTTCAATATTTACTGAAACCTGATTGTTAATATCATACTTATTAATAATAGCACATGCATCTATATCAAAAGAATTAATCAGCTCAATTAATCGTTTGGCATCATGCAAGCCCGATTTTGTTGGCTCAATAACCAATAATACCAAGTCGGTACCCGACAAGGATGAAATTGCCGCGCAGCCAATTCCCGGAGGTCCATCATTTATTATAAATTGGGCCTTTGTTTCAATGGCAATTTCTTTTGCACGTTTTCTAACTTGCGAAACTAACCTGCCTGAGTTTTCCTCGCCTGGCCCCATTTTAGCATGTACCAACTGTCCAAATCGGGTTGAGGAAACATACCAATAGTTGTTTAAATTCAGCTCTGAATGAATGGCTCCAGCTTCGCAAATACGCTCACATAGCCTACATCCCTCACATTGAAATGAATTTACTTCATAATTCCCGATGTCGGATAAATGTATAGCATCAAAGCGGCAAAGTTGCTGGCAAACTCCACAATTTGTGCAGATATTACTATCAATAATTGCCTTGTAACCACTTGAAAATTTATACTCTTCAAGTATTTTTGGGTGGAATATTAAGTGTAAATCAGCAGCATCAACATCATTATCGCAATAAACTGTATTTTGTGCAATCGAAGCTAGTGCAGCTGTAATAGTGGTTTTACCGGTGCCACCTTTTCCACTTAAAACAGTTATTTCTCGCATAGCAGCACCCTCTCTTTTAATCTCTCAGTAATTTTATAAAAGCACTCTGAAATCTCCAAAGGCATTTCATTTAACAAATTTCCACTGGCATAACAAGCTGCATAATCCTGACTGAAAGGTATTTCTCCTAAAAGATCGATTTGTTCGCTACTTAAATATTTATAAATTTCATTATTACCCAATCCAGCCTTGTTGATTACTACACCAAAAGGTTTTTTTAGCTCATATAATAACTCTACCATTAGCTTTAAGTCATATAATCCGAAAGGTGTTGGCTCCGATACTAGAACAATAAAATCGGCATCAATTACAGTTTCAACTACCGGACAACTTGTGCCAGGAGGTGCATCGTAAATTATTACTTCATTGAGATTGGGCACTTGTTTTTTAAGTTCTTTTATAAGCATGGTCTGCATGGTTGATCCCACTCTTAACCGGCCCTCCAATAATCCATTACCAAACTGAGTATTGTAGTTAACAACACTCCCAATAGGTAATTCCTTTTCGTGAATTGCCCCATTGTCACAGGCTGCCAAACAAGCTCCACAGGAATGGCACAAGCTCACATTTACCTCTGCAAATTGTTCGCCTGCCACAATTGCTATGGCATTAAACTCACAGTATTCCGAGCATTTTTTGCAAAAGTTGCATTTATCGGTATCAATAACAGGTATAGTTTGATTTATAATTTGCTCACTGTCTTTAATGGCCCCTGAGAAAAAGATAGCAGCGTTAGGCTCCTCCACATCACAATCAACCAATTGTACTTTATTACTTACATAATTATTAAATGTATGATACAAATTTACCGAAACAGTTGTTTTTCCAGTTCCACCTTTACCACTTGCTATGGCAATTTTATAAGCCATTTACCTTTTTCTTTAATTGTTTAATAACCATATCGCCCTTTTTAACTCCAAGCATTTTAGCCATTGGGTCACATTTTGCCATGAGCATAAAAAATATTTTAGGGTTATTGGTATTCATTAATCCTTCAAAATTCCCTTGCCCTTTTGAAATAACTAAATCGGCATTATTGTACTCCCTTAAAAACTGACCCGAACAAAAATCAAGTAATGTTGAAGGCGCATCGTAACCATTCGAAATAACATCACATATATCATCCATTCTTATCTGTTCAATATCATTAAATGTAACATCATTTATTACCGGCCTATCGCGAACCACGTAAGTAGTATTAGGATGGTTCATTTCTTCAATAAATAATTTATCAAACACAATTTCACCGGCATTATCACCTAAATACAAAATAGATTTGGCCTGCTTTACTTTTTGCAAAAGCTGATCGGTTTCATCAATTGTTAATCCTTGTTCAAGTATTAGAATAATCTGTTTTTCAATTTCATCGGGAACAGAATGCGCACCATAATCAATAACATTGCCTGCAACGGCAAGTTTTGCAGCCTTTTTAAATTGATTTTTATTTGATCTAATCAATTCTTTCCATAAGTCATAATCCTTTAACAAAAGCATGTTAGCATTTTGTTTTTCTTCTTTATATAAATCATCATTATTAAGAATATTCCTTGCCAATCGATAAATTTCAGTGGCTACATAAGGATTATTATATTCCTTTACTAACAATGCAGATGTACCTTCTTTAAAAATTCTTGTGGAATCTTTATTTGGATTAAACTTGGCTATAAGCTTATCTACAGTCTTATTATGACATAAAATACACTCCGATCTCATTGTTAATGGTCACAATAATTTGCAGTAAAGCTTAATTCTGCTTTCAGAAAACCATTTACCAATTCATTGGCGGTTAATTTGGGAGCTCCAACAAAGGCATTTACACCGTAACCATTAAATAATTGTATGGCCTTTTGTCCCATTCCTCCTGCTAAAATATCGGTTGCCCCTTTTTCAGCTAACCACTTAGGCAATAAACCGGGTTCATGTGGAGGAGGTACTATTTTTTCTTCAGCTACAATTTCGCTACCGTCAACATCAAGTAGCATAAAAAATTTACAATGTCCAAAATGGGCATCCAATATTCCGTTATCATCAACTGGTACTGCAATTTTCTTTTTCATTCGTTTAAAAATTTGTGACAATGCTGTGACTTGCCAGTTGTCTGACGGGTTTGGCACACACAATCATAATTGTGTGTGCCACTTTAATTATCACAGACATGGTCTGTTTCGTTTATTTATAATTTAAAATAATTCAACGCTGTTTTCTCTACTAAATAATGATGTATAAAAAACCCTGCGAGATCTTGTGTTATTTTAGAAGCTATTTAAATTTTATCCATTAGTTTTATTATGCGCCTTTTTCACCAGTTTTTTGTTATTTTTTCCATACGTAGCTATGGCTTCCGAAACAAGTTCAGAACAGGTTATGTATCTCAAAAATGCCTCAATCTGTCAAAAAATGCTTTATAATAAATTCTAAAAACAAAACTTAAACAGCTCCTTATTAAAACAAACACTTAAAAAAGCACTCGCAGGGTTAGCTTTATGGATAAATCAAAGCTTCAAATTTCATTTATTAAATTTTCTTTTACCAAATCCTCTTCCTCTTCCATCACCAGCACCTAAGCCTCTTGTTCGGTTTTGTGTGAACTCATCATTACTCTGTGTTTTTTGTTCAAGGTCTGTTTTACATTTCCCTTTACCTCTTCCAGTTTGAGAACCTTTCCCTTCAGGTCCTGTTCCATCAAATCGTGGCATTACAACCTCCTTTTTAAAAATATTTACTTTGTTATTAGCTTATTAATAATAGATTCAACCGTTGTTTCCTCCTGTACAATAACCATTTGTACATTAAATTTATCTAGTAACTCTTTCGCTTTGGGTCCAAAATCACCTGAAATAGCTTTGGTTACTTTTAGTTCCAACATTTTTTCCGCTACTTGAGTTCCTGCTCCATGATTTGCATTTATATGCTCATTCTCATAAAACTTTGTTTCTTTTGTTTCATCATCGAATATGCAAAACCATGCAGCCCTACCAAATCGTAGGTCAAAATCTGATTTTACTGTATTTCCCGATGATGTAATAACTATTTTACTCATAACTAATGCTTATTTATTGATTCAATATTTTTTGATGAACACAATGGACAATTATGATTGCTTATGGTTTTAGGAATGGTAAACCTTGAATTGCATTCAATGCAAACAAACCAATCCTTTTCTAACCAAGCGTTACCGTAAACTGTTTTAATCTCTTTTGCCTCTACTAAGGCATTGGCAATTTTTCTTCGTGCCGCTTCATAAATTCTGGCAAAGGTTGGACGCGATACTCCCATAAGTTCTGAGGCTTCTTTATGCTTCATTAAATCATAATCGGCAAGTTTAATGGCTTCATATTCTTCATATAGCAATTCAATATGTTCTTTTGATTCTACGTGCGCTCCATAGGGTTTATATCCTTTGAATATCGGTGGAGCAACTACTTTTCTTAAGCGTATTCGTCGGGGCATAAAAATGAATTACAAAAATATAATGAGAATATTCTCACTGCAAATATAATGAGAATATTCTCATTTAAAATAAATGGGATGATTTTTTTTGGCGAAAATTGAAAATAGTAGTGGTGCTGATTGTATATCAAGACTAAAAATTTCAAGTGTTGGTGAGACTGCTTAACAATTAGCCACTTTGAATAGGTCGTGTGTTGGATTTAAATTAAGTGTTACGCCCTTACTATTAGTAAATTAACTCTACATGCAGATATGAGACTGTACATTATATTGAGTACAACTAAACTTTTGAAGGAAGTTTTACTAATTAAAAGAAGCTAGATTTATTGGCTAGGGTAGTAGTATTTTGGCCTTAGCTATTATAACTAAGCCACTGCGAACAGAAAGTACCATTCCTGCCTGCCGGCAAAGGCAGGGTTTTAACTACTAATGAGACCAATACTTGTATGAGTTAGGTACTTAAACCATTATACTAACCATGCATGTTAATGCTATTTTTTGCAATTAATAGCTAGTTTTGTCGTGTTTAACTTTACCACGAAAAATACTATATACTAAAACCAGAAGTGTTTTTTTTGAGAATAAAAGATAGGTAAAGAAACAATCATTCCAGTTTATGTCAAATTGATTTTCAATTTTCGCAGTTCAATTTGCCAAAAGTTGAAGATTTAAATTAATCACAAAATATTTGTTGCCATATTTGCATCAAAATAAAAACAAAAATGGTTAAAATTTGTGCGTTGGCATCGGGAAGTAATGGAAATTGCTATTACATTGGGAATGAAGAAGAAGCTGTATTGGTTGATATTGGCTTAACAAACCGTCAACTTACTCAGCGGTTGAGTGATGCAAAACTATCCCTTAAAAAAATAAAAGCTGTTTTTATAACTCATGAACACACCGACCATGTTAAAGGCATGCGTATTGTGTGCGCAAAAAACACTATCAAGGGTTATGCCAATCAAAAAACATATGATAAGACCCGTCCTGATTACCGTTCATCGAAAATTAACATTTTTAACGCCGGTGATACAATTACCGTTGGAAATATAAAAGTGCACTCGTTCACCAAACAGCACGATGCTATTGACCCTGTTAGTTTTCGCATTGAGATTGATAGAATGAACATTACGGTTCTAACTGATTTGGGAGTGCCTTGCGAAAATGTACGTACCCATCTTGCATTAAGCGATGCTGCCTTTTTAGAAAGCAATTACGATTTAGATATTCTACTTGCAGGTAATTACCCTCCGTTTTTGAAACACCGGGTTTCTGGTAATAAAGGTCATTTAAGCAACGAACAAGCTTTACGCTTGGTAAAAGAATTGAACGGTTCTCCATTAAAAACCATTTTCCTTTCGCACATTTCAGAGGATAATAATCGTGTTGGTTTGGCTTTGGATAGTTTTAAGGAATTGAAGGAGTCGCATGCTATTTATGGCACAAGTAGGTATGGCTCTTCGAAAGTGGTTGAGCTTTAATATTGTATATTTGGTTTTACTACCAATTTTGTGGGTAAGGTTAAAATTATATGAGTTTATTAGTTTTCAAGTATGAAGTTCTCAGTAAACTTGTTGACTGAGAACTGCTTAATATATCTCACTTTTAAAATGTTCTTTATAAAAATATTTTCCACTAAATTCGTTGTAATACCGATTTTATAAATATAAAAGGCCCCATCTTATTGAACTAAGATAGGGCCAATGAAAGTTTTTACTGACTTTAAGCTTTTAGAATTTTCATTGCTGAATCATTCAAGGCATCGGTCATAAAAGGTATTTTTGTTATATTTTCGGTTTCACGATTAGCCGAAATTAAGTCAGCTCGTGTGAGTTCAGAAACATCAAACTTACGCGCACCAGCCATAAATTGCTGTAGTCCGCAAGCAAGCTTATCGGCATATCCACACAAAGCAATAGCTCCAAAAGGTATGTTTTTCATTTCATCTTTACCCACCTTGTTTTTCACACTCTCCCATTCCGAGAATATTTCTTCAGGGTATTTACCATATTCGCTAACTGTTGTAGGTAACTTTTCCCAATGACCGTTTAATTCTGCTCTTCGTTCAGGATTAAAAACACCTTCAATATTACTTCCAAGGAAACCGGCAATCATTGGAGCACGACCCAAACAAACTAATTTACTATAAGGTGCACCTAGTGACAATGCTTTAAAGATATGGTCTTCGCGGGCAAAACCTCCAGCAAAAGAAATATCAGGCACTTTTTTGCCTTGCTGTTCTAGTATTTTGCAATACTCGTAAGCTTTTGCATGTAAAGCCAATGACGGAACTCCCCAATGTTGCATCATATTCCAAGGGCTCATTCCTGTTCCACCACCAGCACCATCAATAGTAAGTAAGTCAAGATTTGCATCGGAAGAATAACGTATAGCCATAGCTAAATTTTCCATACCATAAGCACCTGTTTTAAGAGTTATTCTCTTAAACCCGATTTTTCTAAGGTAAGCAACTGAATTCATAAATCCTTGGCGTACCTCTTCAACAGAATGTTGATCAGTAGAACCCAATCTGCTATGGCGTGCAAATGATGTAATAGCTCTGTTTTCGTAACCTTTAATAACAATTGGGCTATACGGATCAGGATCAACAACATAACCCCGGTCTTTTAAAAACTGAGCATACTCAATACTTTTAACCTGAATTTCACCGCCAATATCTTTTGCTCCTTGTCCCCATTTTAATTCAATGATAACATCATTGCCATACTTTTCAATTAAGTATTCTGCAACGCCATTTCTAGTATCTTCAACATTCATTTGGATAATAATTGCTCCATATCCATCATAATATCTTCTGAAATACTCAATTCTTTTATCTAATTCAGGAGCATTAATAATTTTTCCGTTTTTCAGATCCGATTGTTTATCGACTCCAACAACATTTTCACCAATAACAATTGGAAAGCCTGCCAATGCCGCACCGACAGCAAACGAAGGCCAATAGCGCGCTGCAATAAAAGTTGACCCTAAAGCACCTGTCATCATAGGTACCCTGTATTTTGTTTTTGTTTCATTACCAAATTCGCCTTCAACTTTAACATTCGGAAAAATACAGTCATCAGGATTGTCAGTTAGTCCAGGAGCTACCCCTTTTGAACCATAAGCATATCCCTGCACTCGAAGAGATTGATATCCAGCACCTAAAGCTGTTGAGTGATTCCCTCCTGATGTTGAATATCCAAATCTACGAGGATAAAGCATCTTCCGCCCTTCAAGGCAAGAAAGCCATGTTTCACATTTTCCTTTACATGCTGAATCACATAACGTACACAGCCCTGACTCACACGGCACACCTCGATTAACTGCGCCTAAGGCATCATTGTTTTTTGTCCATTGTAACATAAAAAATAAGTTTTATTGTAAATAAAAAAAATTCGTAAAAATTTAGCGGTTTTAAATATATGATTTTTTTAACATAGTTTTGCATATTTATCAAAATTTACCACATATTTATACGTTACCTTTTCACTCCGATTAAAATAATAATCTTCTATACGTTTGCTATTAAATAGTTAACAACCTTAGCCCGGATTATTCACGAATAATCCCTGTCTCCGACAGCGACTAAGATTTAGTAAAAACTTTTGAAAAAAGTTTAACTGCATTTAAGTCGGGACTATCCTGACCTTTATGCATATTT
>JAQICC010000043.1 GCA_027858735.1 Salinivirgaceae bacterium | reverse complement strand
ACAATTAATTTTTCTTATTCAGCTTGTCGGAATATTTATTTTAGGCCTGGCAATTGTTAATTTTGTTAACCTTACTATAGGTAAATCGTTATTGCGAGGGAGAGAAATTGCTGTCAGAAAGGTTAATGGTTCGTCACGATTTGAACTTATCAAACAATTTCTTTTTGAATCGGTACTTGTCAGTGTTTTGGTTGCGCCGGTTTCATTACTAATAGTCTTGCTTAGTAAGTCTTATTTTAATAATATCGCTCATACTCAGATTTTATTTGATATTATCCATCAACCATTGCTGATTGTATATTTTGTAATAGGTATCCTCATAATAGGTATTATTGCGGGCATTTATCCTGCATTTTATCTGTCATCTTTTAAAATACCTTCTCTATTGAAAGGAGAGGTCACAAAAGGGAAAAAGAGAACCTCTTTACAATTTGGACTTTTTGTTTTTCAGTTTGTTATTTCAATTTCTCTGATTATTTGTACGATAATAATATCTAAACAAATTGATTTTGTGAGGGACAAATCCTTGGGGTTAAATACGACTAATATTATAGACTTTAATCAGAGTCAACAAATTGGACAGGAGTATAACGTTTTCAAACAAAGGCTTCTCCATAATCCAAATATTATATCAGTAACACGCACGAATACCGGACTTGGGAAAGGTCTTCCTATTACTGCCACATACGAGGATGATGGAATAAAGAAAACATATGCTGTTACAACAGTCGATCCGGATTTTATTCCAACGATGGATATTGGGGTACTTGAGGGAAGAAATTTTTCATGGGAGATACAAAGCGATAAGACAGGGGCAATTATTGTTAATGAAACCTTTGTCGAAGAATTCGGACTAAAGTCTGCTTTGAATACCGAAGTTACAGTTTTTAACGAGAAGGCGAAAATTATTGGTGTAGTCAAAGACTTTTTTTATGATTCTTTCCGCCAAAAACTGAAACCATCTGCTTTGTGGTATGTCGATTGGAATTCACATATTAACATTAAAATCAACAATCAAAATACAGCACAGTCTATAAAATATATTGAAGGTATTTGGAATGAGCTTTCGCCACAAATACCTTTTGAATACGAATTTCTGGACGAAACTTATGGTCAGTTATACAAGTCGGAGGAAGATTTACAAAAGATATTTACCACCTTTTCTGTAATTGCAATTATTATAGCTTGTCTTGGTTTGTTTGGATTGGCTTTAAACAGCACTCAGCAACGGGTGAAAGAAATCAGCATCCGTAAAATAAACGGAGCTAAAATATCAGAAATTTTGATAATGCTCAACAAAAGTTTTATAAAATGGATTGTGATTGCATTTGTAATTGCGAGTCCAATAGCTTGGTATGCTATGCATGAATGGCTTAATAATTTTGCCTATAAAACTGAATTAAGCCTGTGGATATTTGCGTTAGCTGGCATATTGGCATTAGTAATTGCATTATTAACCGTGAGTTTCCTGAGCTGGAAAGCAGCTTCGAGGAATCCTGTAGAAGGGTTGCGATATGAATAATTAAATAAATGATTGGCTAAATTAATGTGCAAGCATATTGCCAAATACGCACTAGCTAATGCTTATCCAAAGCTTTGTCAAAAAGCTTGCAAATGCCAACCCATTTAGTCCAAAGGGCTTTAGGATTTGCCCGCCCACAAAACAAAATAAATTCTTGCTCCATAGCAAGGTCAGTGCGGATTGATTAAGATAAAAGATTAGTTTTGTAAGAACTTGAAACAGATTGACTTTGAATGATGAGCGCCAGCAATACATGGTATAGTGCATGCGGGTTACAGCAGTTTGTGAGCGTTTGTTGCTCGTAAAAAAGTCGGTGTAAACTGATAGTAAACTACTTCATAATCCCGCACGACACCAATGATGTTGGCAACAAAGTTGAGAATAAAATTGAAATTATTCCTATTGACAAGACAACAGATAAGGGTCACTGTCCATTTTGTAAATCTGATAATATTGGGAAAAACAAAGGAATTAATATATTGACAATCAGTATTTATATGATTATTGGTGTATTATTCCCGATATTTAAAGTAAAATATCATTGTTATGATTGTGGTTTAAATTGGAAATATAAAATATAAATTTAAAAATAAAAACGCCGCACAACATTCAGGGCTGAATGATTCCCCACGAGATAAAAAATCCCGCCTCTTATAACGTGGCGGGATTTATTTTGCCCGTTGTTGGACGTTGCTGGCCGGCAGAGTTTTAGAGAGCTGGGGCGCTTTCCATGGCATATAGGAATTTCAATGCATTGGGATTGGATTTGTGAGGTAGTTGTTGCCGGAATTTTACTGCTCCGGAAGCTGGTTTCCCGCAAATAAAGGGGACATGCATGCAAAGGAGATCTGCGGCAAAGGACAACCATAGCCAAGGAGACGGCGAAGCAGAAGTCATAGCAGCTTCATGGTACCGTTTGAAGTCGGCGAAGTGCAGAGCGAGCCGATGTAGGGAAGGGGGCTGCCTGTATTTACGGAGCAATTAAAGGAAACTATGGGTTTACACTGAAAAACCATAGAGGGTCAGGAGTCAAATTTGATACTTACGATACAATTGTATGAAAATTAGACAAACAGGTGTCAAATATTTATACACTACTTAGCTCGGGAAAGAAAATTTTTAAAGGCTTAATGATTTGTTCGTTAGTACTTTGTGGATTGTGGCTTTGTGATTGCTATTATTTTCAAAACATGCAATTACAAAGCATTGCGCAAAAAGACATAATATGGCTTCCTTAATAATGACAAGCACAACCAAAGAATTCGAAACCCGGTGGAAGCCTTGCTTTATGCGTAATTTAAAATATCCGGCAACAAATTAATTCCATGAAATTATGATAGAAGAAATAAGGCAATCGTTTAAAAACATGAGGGGGAGTAGATCATATCTTATCATAAATATTGGAGGACTATCAATTGCATTTTCAGTTTTTATACTCATCATGTTGTTTGTGGTAAATGAATTTAATTTCGACAAATTCAATACCAACGGAGACCGTGTTTACCGAATTGAGGTAGGTAAATACAACCAGGTACCAATATCAATTAGCAGAATAACAAAAGAAACTTTTCCTGAAGTTGAAAATTCTGTAATGATTAAATCAACTAATAATCATTGGATTAGTTACGAAAAAAACTTTTTTGAAATAAAGGATTTCTGTTTTGCCGAGAACTCATTTTTCGAAATGTTTTCCGTTCCATTTGAGATAGGTGACCCTAAAACGGCACTTAACGAAAGTTACACAATTGTACTCGCAGAATCGCTGGCAAAAAAAATATT
>JAQICC010000017.1 GCA_027858735.1 Salinivirgaceae bacterium | reverse complement strand
GTATTGGAACCGAGCCTTGCAATCGAAATGTTATAAAAAACATGCCACCTTGTGGTTGAATGTGTGGTAAGTTCCTGCGGTATTCTTGTGGGTATTCTTTTTTCACACGACTAATTTATAAAAATATAATAGGACAGCGAAGCGCCTGCTTCGCTTTTTTCTCTCGAAGCAGGCGCTTCGAGTTCCATAGCCTCTAGCCATTAATAAAGAAAAGGTAGTTAACATTAAACTGTTGTCGTATTGATCTTAAAAAACAAAAAAATAGTTCTTCTAGTGACAGAATATATGGTAGCTGACTATAATATTTTTATTAACATGGACAGCGAAGCGCCTGTTTCGCCAATTCATATAAGAAAATGTCTGTTTTTCTTTTATTATCTCGAAGCAGGCGCTTCGAGTTCCACTTATTACTGAATAACAATCTGATAACTCCTCACATTCCCCTCATATTCAATCCAATAGTAATAAGTTCCCTTGCTCAAGGTACTCACATCAAACAGCTGCCGGTTAAATCCTTCGGTTGCCAAACCTTCATAGACTTTATGTGTAAGTTCTCCAAATTGATTAAATAAATGGATTTTAACCTGCGCATCGAAAGGAACAATAAACTCCATAACAAGTTTATCCTTTACAGGATTAGGATAGGGATGCATCGCTTTAAAAGCACTCTCAAATGCCATACAAGCTTCATTATCTTCCGGTAATTCATCGGCCTCACCTGAAGGCAATACCGTAGCGCAAATATGCGTAAGATCAACATTGCTTTTTACCTGCATTTGTGTAGTAAATTGGTGCAATTTTGTTTGACCCGACAGGATTTTTTCAGTCAGTACCTCTTTTATTTTTTGCCCATAATTAGCTTTGTAAAACAGCTCTACATTATCCAAATCAAGCGTTCCATGGTTTTGAATTAAAGCAGAAACCTTTAAAAACCCATTTTGCACTTCGGCATAAACCTCGTTTAATGCCAAATCAACGCGTGGTATAATTGCTTTTACGCTGCCATAAGCCGAATTTATACAGCCCCTATCACTTGTTGCCAGTAAGGAAATAGCAAAAATACCACTATCCGCATAGGTATGGGTAGGGAAAGCCTCATTTGAGATACTTCCATCCCCAAAATTCCATTCATATTCAAGAGCTCCGCTGGTTTGATTATCAAATACAACGCTTAAAGGAATAGGCCCTTTTTGTATGTTTGTTAAAAAGTATGCTTGAGGAATAGGGTGCACATTTACCGAATCGCTTAGGTAATCACTGCAACCCATTTCATTAATTATTAACAATTGCGTTTTGTAAACTCCAGCAGAATCAAATAAAAGAGCTATTTCCGAATCTTTAAAAATACCTTTTTCTTCAATAGTCCATTTTCGACTTGCAATATTGCCTATAGGTGAGGTGCTTACATCATAAAGTTTGCCCAAAACACCTTCACAGAATTCATCTTTTGTAATTGCAGCACTTGGATTTTCATTAATTCGAATGCTTTTACTAATAGTGCTTGTGCAGTTATTAAGCGCTTGCTTTAATACCAAAACCACCTCGAAAATTCCGGTATCGGAATAGGTATACGACGGATTATTTTGTGTGCTATTTTTACCTTCTTCAAATGACCACAAGTAGCTTAAGGAACTTCCTAAGAAACTTTCCGACTCATCAGTAAAATACATCGGGTAGCCCAAACAACCCGCACTATATGAAAAATCAGCTTTAGGACCTTCTTTTACCTCAATAATTTGTATGGCGGTATCCAAACATCCAAAATTACTCTGAGCAATTAATTGCACCGAATTTTTCCCTGTTTTAGTAAAGTTAAAGTGTGCATGCTGTTCTTCAGAAACAGAGCCATCAGGAAAAGACCATAACCATTTCGAAACGTCCCCATCTACTGTTTTTGATTTATCCCCTAATTCGGTTTGAATGTTAGAGCATACCACACTTGGCCCAAATGCTGCCACAGGTTTTTGGTAAATAGCAACATTCTTTTTAATACTATTGGAACAATTATTATCACTGCCAATAGTTAGCACCACGGTATATGTACCACTTTTTGAATATTGAATTTTGGAATTTGAATTTTCACTACCTTCATTATTGCCAAAATCCCATAACCAACTGTTAATGGTACTGCCATCTGGTGAACTTGAAGCATCGGTAAAAGCGGTTTCATCACCCAAACAATGGTTGGTATAAGAAAAATCAGGCGTTGGGGCTATGCCTTCTATGGCAAAAGTGGCGGAGTCCATTCCCACACATCCCATACTATCGCTTACGGTTACAGAATAGGTTCCGGCGGTTTCCAGAATTATATAGTCCTCCGTTGAACCAGTGCTCCAACTATATTGTGTGGCTTGCTCAAAACCGCTTTTCAAATAAATGCGGTTGAATTGGCAAAGGGTGGTGTCTGGGTCTAAAGAAACCTTTGCTGGGAAATTATTAACTTGAATGCTAATCGTATCCGAATACCATGAATAGCCATTGGTATCGGTAATGGTTAGCCAGTAATTGCCGGGTTTGGTAATATTTAAGATTGGTGTGGTTGCGTATGCCCGTCCCGAGCCCTCGGGACAGCTATATTGGTAATCGTATGGGCCTGAAAGGTTTGGGTTCCAGGTTAGGGTGTCGTAGAGGCATATGGTGGTGTTGCTGATTTGTTGAGGTTTAACTTGGAAATCAACTTTTATGGAGTCGGAGGATTGGAATCCAAAAATGTCAGTAACAGTAATGGTGTATGATCCATCATTAGAGACTGTTATTGCGGAATCAATAGATTCTGTTGACCATCCATAAGTTGTAAACCATGGTTTATATGCAGATATTGTGGTATCAGCAAATCCATATGAAATATTTATATCTTCACCTAGGTCTACCGGAGGACTGTATTTATATCGTAAGTATTGTTCTACTTCTTTTTCTTTCACTCTACCAATGGAATCTTTGTAAATAATTATTTCAGCAATGTTTCCATCTAGGTAGGATGTAAAGGCTTGCGAGCTACCAATCAGGAATTCATAATTATTTTGTCCAATAAGGTCTTGACCATGTAAACCAACCCAACTATTTTTATTTCCATTGTAGAAATGTATGGAGTCCTTATTGATTGATACGGTATAAAGAGCCCAGTTCGTATCGGCAAAAATGTTTGAAGATTTTAAATAGCTATCGGCATAAACTTTTAGATTAGAAGTGTTTGCTTCTGTACCAAAAGCGAAAGAACCATTAGTGTTATACCCTTTAGAAACAAACCAGGGGTAGTTTGAGAAGGTTTTTTGTTTTGCAACAATAAAGAATGTTCTAATGGAGTCAATATTTAAATGATCACCTATGGAAAGATAGGATTGATCAAAACTCAATTGTGCTTGATTATTTATGTTCAGGTCGTTTTGTATAAAAGTTGGCTTATAAAGCTCTGTTGTTTGACTGGCGTTAAATCCTTCTGGTGAATCATCGCTCCATTGTTCAACTTTTTGACTATCACTGAGATTAATAGAATAGGCATTAAACCAAAGTACTAATTCACCATTTTGTTGAAGATCAACCAAGTTGAGAGTTTGAGTTTTTGTAGTAGTAGGTACTTGGCAAAGGTTAAAAGCACTAACTTTCCAATACCAGATACCGCTAGATGAAGGCTTATAATTTACAAAAAGGCTATCCGTTGTTTCTGAATAGTAAGATAGAGCAAATGCAGTATCTTTAGCAATTTCAAATAAGTAATTTATAGCGTTCGCACTATTTCCCCATTCAAATAAAATTGAATCGTCGGCAGTAGCTGTAGCATTATTTTTTGGGTTAATTAGATTAGATAGTTCAGTTAAAGGCAAATTATCAGAAATGATTAGGGATTGATACGTACTGTCAATACATCCATTATTTGAAGTAATATTTTGTTGAACAGAATAAGTTCCATTGTTTGTAAAACTATAATTTGGGTTTTTATCGGATGAAGTATCACCAGTACCAAAGTTCCAAGAATAAGAAGTTATAGGAATAAGGGAGTTTGAAGTATCAATAAAATTTACCAAGGAACCGGTGCATTGGTTTAGTCCGTATTGTACAATAAAATTACTTTGAGGGCGATAGCGAACCACTACAGAGTCGGTAAAAAAGCTACTGCAATTACCAGAGTAGGCAGTAAGGTTAATTACAAAGGTATCTGCTGAAGTAAACAGGTGTTTAGGACTAAAAATAAGGGACTCTTGACCATCACCAAAGTTCCATCGCACAGAATCGATGGAATATCCTCCACCAATGGATGATAGGTTAGTGAACGAAGTGCTATCGTTAAAACAAATAGTATCAGCAGTAAACATTGCGGTAGGAGCTAGTCCCGAAATACCCAATACTACAGTATCGCCAACCACACAGTTCTTGGAGCTTGTAACAGTGAGGGTATAAGTTCCGGCAGTATCAATATTAATATAAGGATTATTGCTGCCAGTATTCCAGTTATAAAATAATATATTATCACCTTCTGAAACTAATCCAATGGCTTCTCCTTCGCAAACATTCCGATCGGATCCCAAGCTGTTTTGAACTGGAAAACTGTCGATTGTAATAGTCAAAGTATCAGATAAATGAAAATTACCTAAGCTATCGATCACTTTTACGGCATACTTTCCGGCTTGACTTATAGCGAGTATGGAGGTATCCAAAGCACTTCCTAGCCATTGGTACTGATAATCAGAGTTAAACCCTGTATTCCAGAATAAAGTATCACCCAAACAAAAGGCAGTATCTGTAACATTGGTAGGATAATTAATATTTGGGTAGAAAACTTTTATAGAGGCTTCACTACTATATCCAAAAATGTCAGTAACAGTAACAGTGTAAGTGCCATCAGAAGAAACGGAAATAGCAGAATCAGCATTAATTGAGTCCCCACCAAAAGTCCATTTGTAAGAAGTAAACCAGGACTTATATGCAGATATTGTGGTATCAGCAAATCCATATGAAATATTTATATCTTCACCTAGGTCTACCGGAGGACTGTATTTATATGGTACGTATTGTTCTACTTCTTTTTCTTTCACTCTACCACTGGAATCTTTGTAAATAATTATTTCTGCAC
>JAQICC010000189.1 GCA_027858735.1 Salinivirgaceae bacterium | reverse complement strand
TAATAAATGAACTCCACAGTTTGATTGATAATAAAAAAATAACACAAATTGTTTGCTTTGCAAACATCATCTATTCGTGAATTCGTGGTTATATATTGACGTCGGATATAAATTCCTAGTACCTCAAAATAATATTTAGCCCCTTGATTGAGCAGCTTTTTTGTTTATGGTTATTCTATTATAGTTGAAATTTACTCAGAAGTTCATTTTTTTCTTTTATTATAATTGATTGGGTAAATTAGCAAACCTTATAACATTGGAATGGCTAAACCAGTAACAGAATTATTTAGTAACCTGAAAATTGATTTTTTCGATCAGCCCATGCAATATGCAATCGTAATAATAATTGTTTCTCTACACATAATTATTCCAAAAGTAAATGCGCAGGATAATTATTTTAATTGGTTTCCATCAGAATCAGAATTTCCTTTAATTGAATACGATTTGCTTGAAACACAGGTTTACACCGGGGCATTTTACTTAAATGCTGAAAAAGTAGATTATCAGGGTGTTTTTATTCCTGTAAATATTGGACTAAGAAAACCATTTCTGCAATGGAAAATGTTAAATGCACATTGTCAAATTGCCATAGGAGCAGCATCATACACCCAGTTTGAAATTATTAAATACGATAAAAATACGCTTCGGGGAGGTTTACTCAATAATGATTATAAAGCTAGCGGCTATTTTTACCTTACAAAAGGAAGGCATAAATTCAGAATGCAAGTATTTCATATATCGTCGCACTTGGGTGACGATTATATGTTACGAAACGAACATTACGAGCTGAACGATAAAACAGTAAACTACGAACAATTAGATATCACTTATCTATACAAGTCAAAAGGTACTTCTTATTACATAGGATTAGGTGCTGTAGTTACTCCCAATACATATCGTGAACGGTTTATGGCAGGAGGGGGCATTCAAAGTAGTCGAATAGTAAATCAGAATTTGGATCTTGCATTTGGTGCCGATTTAAAATTTTATCATGAAAATAAATTTATACCAGATATTCATTCAGGTATTGGAGTGGTAATTAAAAAAAAGGAAAGGCATCAGGCTAAGCTTATGTTCGATTCATTTTATGGCCATATGCCATTCAGTACGTTAAAACTAGGTATTGTATATTGGTTTGGTATTAGTGCTGTGATTTTTATATAAAAAAACCACCCAACAATAGCTGGATGGTTTTAGAATATTAAATAATAATTTTATTTTGTTTCCTCTTGTTCTTTTTCATAAGCTTTTAGCAATTTTTCTTGCTCATCGGCAGGCACTTGTGAATATTCTGCAAATGCCATAGTATATGTTGCACTTCCCGATGTTATTGAACTAAGAGTAGTTGAGTATTTATTCAACTCAGCAAGTGGAACTCTGGCTAAAATTTTCTCGTAGCCCGATTCACTGCTCATACCTGAAATCATGGCACGTCTTCCTTGAAGATCACTCATAACATCGCCCAAATAGTCAGCAGGTACTAATACCTCTATGTCGTAAACAGGTTCCATAATTTTTGGGCCGGCTTTTTTAAACGCATCACTAAACGCATGGCGACCGGCCAATTTAAATGAAATTTCATTTGAGTCAACGGGGTGCATCTTTCCATCATAAATACATACTCTAATATCGCGAGCGTAAGAACCCGTAAGTGGACCCTCTTCCATTTTCTCCATAATACCTTTTAATATGGCTGGTTGAAAACGAACATCAATAGATCCCCCAACAATGCAATTAACCAAAACAAGCTTGCCACCCCATGGTAACTCGTGTTCTTCAATATCTTTAACTTTCATGACTAATTCTTTGCCATTTACTTTGTATGAAACTGGCTTGTCCATACCTTCATGGAAAGGTTCAATAATCATATGTACTTCACCAAACTGGCCAGATCCACCCGATTGTTTTTTGTGCTTATAATCTGCTTGCCAAGCTTTAGTAATGGTTTCGCGGTAAGGTATTTTTGGATTAAGGAACTCTGTTTCTAATTTGAAAATATTGGTTAATCGCCATTTCATTGAATTTAAATGAAATTCGCCATTACCGTGAACAATTACCTGCTTAAGTTCTTTTGAATATTCAATAATTAATGTAGGATCTTCTTCATGTAAGCGGTGTAGTAATTCTCCAAGTTTTTCTTCATCTGACTCGTTATGAGCTTTTATTGCGGCACGGTATTTTGGTGCTGGAAATTCAATAGGAGGGAATGCATCCAAATCTTTGTCGCTTAAAGTTTGATTGGTTTTTGTCTCCTTAAGTTTTACTAAAGCGCCAATATCGCCAGCTACAATTTCGCTTAGTTTCTCGCGGTTTTTACCTGCAACAGCAAATATTTGCGAAACACGTTCCTTGTTTCCCTTTTTGCTGTTAATTAAATCCATGCCTTCGGTTATTTTACCCGACATTACTTTAAAGTAAAGTACCTCTCCTAAATGTTCTTCTACCGATGTTTTAAATACAAAAGCAGAAGTCTTCCCTTTTGCATCGCAAATTACCTCCTTACCCTTTATATCTTTAGGAGAAGGCATTTCTGTTGGATTTGGAGCAACGTTGCCAACAAACTCCATCATTCGTCTGATACCCATATTCTTTTTACCACTTGTGCAAAAAATAGGATACATATCTCGTGCAATTATACCTTTGCGGATTCCTGCACGCATTTGATCTTCGTTCAACGATCCTTCTTCAAAGTAAAGTTCCATTAACGATTCGTCATTTTCAGCAGCCGACTCAACTAAAGTGTTATGCAATTCACCAGCACGGTCTTTTTCGCTAGCAGGAATATCTAAAATCTCTGGTTTTCCTCCGTCAGATCCCCATTGATACATTTTCATTTTTAATACATCAACAACTTGGTTGAAACCAGCACCCGGATTTACAGGGTACTGTATTAAGACAGCTTTTGAACCATAAAGCGACTGAAGTTCGTCAATTGTTTTATCAAAGTTTGCCTTGTCCTGATCTAATTGGTTTATTGCAATTAGAATTGGCTTACTTAGTTTATCTGCATGTCGATTTAAAATTTGAGTACCGACTTCAACACCTTGTGTGCTGTTTACTACCATAATTGCAGCGTCTGTTACGGCTAATGCAGAAATTACACCACCAACAAAGTCATCCAATCCCGGAGAATCAATTATGTTTAACTTTTTATCGTTGAATTCAGTGTGCAATACGGTAGAAAATACCGAGCGTTCCTGTTCATGTTCTATGGGGAAATAGTCGGAAACTGTGTTATGGTTTTCAACTTCACCTCTTCTTTTAATCACCCCGGCTTCGAACATCATCGATTCAGCAAGGGTGGTTTTCCCAGAGCCAGCACTACCAATTAAAGTAATGTTTCTTAGCTCTTCTGATTGATATACTTTCATGTCTCTACTTATTTTATATTAATAATCTAAAACGTTTGCATGTCTTATACCTAATTCATTTGCTTATTGAATTGTAAGGAAAAATGTAATGGTTTTTTAGGTAGATGAACCACTTGCCATCAAAATTAATAATATTTTAATAAGAAGCAACAGGAATTTAAAAAATTGAAATTGATAGTTAAAAATTGTTTATACAAGGCCAATATTTGTATTGTAAAGGTAGTTTGGACACATATATTCATATGTTAGGTTTGCAAAATGGATTTTTATTATAGAATTGAACAAGGTTAAACATGAATATGCATGTAGAAATTTACTGGTTTTAAAGTTTGGCTTTGGTTATAAAGTTATTTGAAAATATCATTATAAAATGATGTGCATTATGTTAAATATGCGATTTTTAACCATTTATTTTTTTAAACAGAGGCCTGTTAATATTTCTGAACGCGGCAGTATGCCTTTAAAAATGGCTTTTTTACCTAAAATTTAAAATATTTAGACCTACATGTTGAATTAAAAAAAAACTTTTTTATCTTTGCGAACCGATTTTGTGGAGTAAATGTAATATAATAAATTAATATGCCAACGATATCACAATTAGTAAGAAAGGGAAGAACTGATCTTAAGAAGAAAAGTAAAGCCCCTGCATTAGATTCATGTCCTCAGAGACGTGGCGTGTGTACACGTGTGTACACTACAACACCAAAAAAACCAAACTCAGCAATGAGAAAGGTAGCAAGAGTTCGTTTAACCAATGGAAAAGAGGTTAACTCTTACATTCCTGGTGAAGGACATAACTTACAAGAACACTCAATAGTGTTAATACGTGGAGGTAGAGTAAAAGACCTTCCTGGTGTACGTTATCATATCGTACGCGGTGCTCTTGATACTTCAGGTGTTGAGGGTCGTACTCAACGTCGTTCAAAATATGGCACTAAGAAACCTAAGAAATAATAGAAAAGACTGAATAGAGATGAGAAAATCAAAACCAAAGAAGCGGATACTATTACCAGATTCTAAATTTAATGATGTACTGGTAACACGTTTTATAAATGATTTAATGGTAGATGGAAAAAAGAATTTGTCGTATCAGATTTTTTATGATGCATTAGAGATTGTGGGTAAAAAAATGAAAGATTCTGAAGTTGCTCCACTTGATATCTGGAAAAAAGGATTGCAAAATGTAACACCAGCGGTTGAGGTTCGTAGCCGTCGTGTTGGTGGTGCTACTTTTCAAATCCCGCAAGAAATACGTGATTCTCGTAAACTTTCTATCAGCATAAAAAGCATGATTAGAGCTTCTCGTAAGAGAAGCGGAAGAGGTATGGCTGAAAAATTAGGAGCTGAAATGGTTGCTGCATATAACGAAGAGGGTGCTGCTTTCAAAAAGAAAGAAGAAACTCACCGTATGGCTGAGGCTAACAAAGCTTTCTCACACTTCAGATTTTAATTTAATTTGATCAAGAGATACAAATAAAGAAATGGCAAGAAATTTAAAATTAACAAGGAACATTGGAATTATGGCTCACATTGATGCGGGTAAAACCACAACAACTGAGCGTATTTTATTTTATACTGGTTTAACCCATCGTATTGGCGAAGTGCATAATGGAGCCGCTACCATGGACTGGATGGAGCAGGAACAAGAAAGAGGTATTACAATTACTTCAGCAGCAACAACTTGTTTTTGGAAATATGAAGATGTTGAGCATAAAATCAATATTATTGATACTCCCGGACACGTTGACTTTACCGTAGAAGTGGAGCGTTCGTTACGTGTACTTGATGGTGCTGTGGCTGTTTATTGTGCTGTTGGTGGAGTAGAGCCTCAATCAGAAACAGTGTGGCGTCAGGCTGATAAATATAAAGTGCCGCGTATTGCATTTGTTAATAAAATGGACCGTACAGGGGCTGATTTTTTTTCAGTTGTATCTCAAATTAGAGAACGATTGAATGCAAATCCAATGCCAATTCAAATTCCAATTGGTGCTGAAGCAGATTTTAGAGGCGTCGTTGATCTTATTGAAAACAAAGCTATTGTGTGGCATGAAGATACTGAAATGGGTGCTCGTTACGAGTATATTCCCATTCCAGAGGATTTGCTTAGCACTGTTGCTGAATGGAGAGAGAAATTAATTGAATCGGTTGCTGAATTAGACGAAACCTTAATGGAACGCTATTTCGAAGATCCCGAGTCAATTACAGTCGAAGAAATGCGCAGAGTTATTCGAAAAGCTACTGTTGATCAGGTGATTGTGCCTGTAATGTGTGGCTCTGCCTTCAAAAACAAAGGGGTACAGCGATTATTGGATGCGGTAGTGGCATATTTACCAAGTCCAATGGATATTGATTCTGTTGTGGGCATTAATCCTCATACAGGCGAAGATGAAATTCGTAAACCTAATGTTAATGAACCTTTAGCCGCCTTAGCATTTAAAATAGCAACGGACCCTTATGTTGGTCGTTTGGCATTTATTCGTATCTATAGTGGAATCATACCTGCAGGAAGTGCGGTATATAATATGCGTACAGGAAAAAAAGAACGCATCTCTCGTCTTTACCAAATGCATGCTAACAAACAAAATCCTATTGATTCAATTGAAGCTGGCGATATTTGTGCCGCTGTTGGATTTAAAGATATACGTACTGGTGATACATTGTGTTTAGAAAGTAAACCATTAACCTTGGAAAGCATGTCTTTCCCTGATCCAGTTATTAGTGTTGCCATTGAGCCTAAAACTCAAAAGGAGATGGACAAAATGGATATGGCTTTACTAAAGTTGGCTGAAGAGGATCCAACGTTCGTGCTTAAAACAGATGAAGATTCGGGGCAAACGATTATTAGTGGAATGGGTGAATTGCACCTTGAGATTTTAATTGATCGATTAAGAAGAGAATTTAAAGTTGAAGTAACCGAAGGCAAGCCTCAGGTTGCATATAAAGAAGCCATTACTAAATCAATTCAACACCGTGAAACATTTAAGAAACAATCTGGTGGACGTGGAAAATTTGCTGATATTACAGTAAATATCGGACCTGCTGATGAAGGTGTTGTAGGATTACAATTTATTGACTCAATAAAGGGAGGTAAAATTCCTAAAGAATATATTCCATCAGTTGAAAAAGGATTTAAAGAGGCCATGAAGAATGGTCCTTTAGCCGGATTTAGCGTTGATAGCCTAAAAGTGGAATTAGTTGATGGGTCTTTCCATCCGGTTGACTCTGACCAATTGTCATTTGAAATTGCCGGACGTCAGGCGTTTAAGCATGCTTGTTCAAAAGCAAAACCCATTCTTTTAGAGCCTATTATGACTGCTGAAGTTGTTACTCCAGAAGAATATATGGGTGATGTTATTGGTGACTTTAACAAACGCCGTGGACAAGTTGAAGGTATGGAAGCCAGATCTGGTGCTCGTGTAATTAAAGCAAAAGTTCCATTGTCTGAAAAATTTGGCTACGTAACTGTGCTTAGAACCATTACTTCAGGCAGAGCAACTTCATCAATGGAATTTTCACATTATGCTGAGGTTCCAAAAGGAATTGCTGCAGAAGTATTGAAAGAGGTAAAAGGTAATACTGAATTATTATAAAGACAGATTATAAAATGAGCCAAAAGATCAGAATTAAATTAAAGTCTTATGATCATAACTTAGTAGATAAATCTGCTGAAAAAATCGTAAAGACTGTAAAAACGACGGGAGCTGTTGTTAGTGGACCTATTCCACTTCCTACTCATCGTAGAGTTTTTACCGTATTGCGCTCAACTTTTGTTAACAAAAAGGCAAGAGAGCAATTTGAATTATCATCTTACAAAAGATTGTTAGACATCTATAGTTCAACAGCTAAAACTATTGATGCATTGATGAAACTTGAACTTCCAAGTGGGGTTGAAGTAGAAATTAAAGTTTGATAAAACTAATTAAAAAGAAATGGCTGGATTATTAGGAAAAAAAGTTGGAATGACATCGATTTTCAGTGCCGAGGGAAAAAATGTTCCATGCACGGTTATCGAAGCAGGACCTTGTGTTGTTACACAAGTGAAAACCGTTGATAAAGACGGTTATAGTGCGATCCAATTAGGCTATGTAGACAAGAAGGAAAAAAGGTCGAACAAAGCAGAAATTGGACACAATAAGAAAGCTGGTACTTTACCAAAAAATAAAGTAGCAGAGTTTTCTGAGTTTAAAGAAGATTACCAATTAGGTGATGTTCTTACAGTAGATTTATTTAAAGGTGACTTATGGGTTGATATAACCGGTGTGTCAAAAGGTAAAGGTTTTCAGGGTGTTGTAAAACGTCATGGATTTGCTGGTGTAAACGATGCGACTCATGGTCAGCATAATCGTCTTAGAGCTCCCGGTTCGTTAGGTGCCTCATCGTATCCTTCTAGAGTATTTAAAGGTATGCGTATGGCAGGTCGTATGGGGGGTGATAGAGTTAAAATGCTTAGCCTTCGTGTAATGAAAGTTATTCCGGAAAGCAATTTATTATTGGTAAAAGGATCAGTACCTGGTCCTAAAGGTGGATACTTAATAATTGAGAAGTAATGGAATTAGTAGTATTAGATCAAACAGGAAAAGATACCGGTAAAAAGGTAAACTTGAACGATTCCATTTTTGCAGTGGAGCCAAACGATCATGCAATCTATCTTGATGTAAAGCAATATCTTGCAAATCAACGTCATGGTACGCATAAATCAAAAGAACGTGCTGAAATTACAGGTAGCACACGCAAAATTAAAAAGCAAAAAGGAACAGGAACCGCCCGTGCCGGTAGCATTAAATCTCCTTTATTCAAAGGTGGTGGTCGTGCATTCGGACCAAGAGTACGTAACTATACATTTAAGTTGAACAAAAAACTTAAGCAAGTAGCACGTAAATCGGCGTTAACATATAAAGCAAAAGCGAACCAAATTTTGGTAGTTGAAAATATTGATTTTGACAGTCCTAGAACAAAGGATTTCGCTTTATTGCTAAATAATCTGAAAATCAACGACAAAAAGTCGTTATTGGTTACAACCGAATCAAATAAAAACATATATTTGTCGGCGCGAAATATAAAGGGGACTGAGGTTACAACAGTTGATATGCTTAATACATATCAAATAATGAAAGCCTCATCGCTTGTAATTACTGAGAATTCAGTTAGTGTAATTGAATCATTCTTAGGTTAATAACAGGAGGAGAAAATGGATATTTTAGTAAAACCAATCATAACCGAAAAGATGACTGCTCAGGCTGAAAGCATGAACCGTTATGGATTTATTGTTGACACAAGAGCAACAAAAATTCAAATACGTCAAGCCGTTGAAGGTCTTTACGGTGTAAGAGTATCTGCTGTAAACACAATGCGTTACGGTGGTAAACTTAAATCAAGATATACTAAAGCCGGATTTGTTCAAGGTAAAAGTAATGCTTATAAAAAAGCAATTATTACGTTGAAGGATGGTGAAGTTATCGATTTTTATAGCAATATATAGAATAAGAAATGGCTGCAAGAAAATTGAAACCCGTTACACCGGGTCAGCGACACAAGGTAACAAGCAACTTTGAAGCTGTTACCAAAAGCACACCTGAAAAATCATTGTTACGTCCTAAAAAGAATTCCGGAGGTAGAAATAACTCTGGTAAAATGACAATGCGATATATAGGTGGTGGACACAAAAAGCGCTTACGCGTAATTGACTTTAAAAGGGAAAAAGATGGTATTCCTGGCACCGTTAATGCCATAGAGTATGATCCTAACCGTAGTGCACGTATTGCACTTATTTATTATGCCGATGGAGAGAAAAGATACATTTTGGCTCCGAATGGTTTAGAAGTAGGACAGGTAATTAATTCAGGTACAGGAGTTGCTCCTGAAGTTGGAAATTCATTGTTATTATCTGATATTCCATTAGGTACAATTATTCACAACATTGAACTACGCCCAAATTCGGGAGGAGTAATGGCACGCAGCGCTGGAACGTTTGCACAGTTAACCTCTCGTGATGGTAAATATGCTACAATTAAATTGCCTTCAGGCGAGGTTCGTATGGTGTTAGTTACTTGTAAAGCTACTATTGGTTCTGTAGGTAACTCTGAACATGGTCTTGAAAGATCAGGAAAAGCCGGTAGATCTCGTTGGTTAGGTCGTCGTCCACGTACACGTGGTGTTGCTATGAACCCAGTCGATCACCCAATGGGTGGTGGAGAAGGTCGTGCATCAGGAGGACATCCAAGATCACGTACAGGCGTTCCTGCGAAAGGTTACAGAACTCGTGCTGATAAAAAAGCATCGAGCAAGTTTATTGTTGAAAGAAGGAAAAATAAGTAGATATGAGTCGTTCATTAAAAAAAGGCCCATTTATTCATTATAAATTAGAGAACAGAGTTCTTGTAATGAATGATGCAGGTAAAAAGAATGTGATTAAGACCTGGTCTAGGGCTTCGATGATATCTCCAGATTTTGTTGGGCATACTATCGCTGTGCATAACGGAAACCGTTTTATACCAGTATATATCACTGAAAATATGGTTGGTCATAAGCTTGGAGAATTTGCCCCAACCCGACAATTCAGAGGTCATGGAGGAAATAAGAAATAGTAATTTTAATCTGATGTAAAATGGGTGCAAGAAAAAGAAATAAAGCCAATCAGAAAAAAGAGGAGAGGAAGAGCATAAGCTTGGCAGTTCTGCGTAATTGTCCTACTTCACCACGCAAGATGCGCCTTGTGGCTGATCTTGTTCGTGGAACAGAAGTGAACAAAGCTTTGAATATACTCCATTATAGTCCTAAAGAAGCTGCAGAAAGGCTTGAAAAATTGTTGCTTTCAGCTATTGCTAACTGGCAGCAAAAAAATGAAGGTGTTCGTATTGAAGAATCTGATTTATATGTGAAAGAAATATTTGTAGATTCAGCACGTCAACTTAAACGTTTACGTCCTGCTCCACAAGGAAGAGCTCACAGAATTAGAAAAAGATCAAATCACGTCACTGTAGTTGTTGATAGCCGTAGTAGTGAAAATAACGAAAATAAAGAATAGATGGGACAGAAATGTAATCCAATAGGAAATAGATTAGGTATCATCAAAGGTTGGGATTCTAACTGGTACGGTGGTAGCAACTATTCTGAAAAATTAGTAGAAGACGATAAAATAAGAAAATACTTATATGCTCGTTTAGTTAAAGCTAGCGTTTCAAAAATTATAATTGAACGTACGCTTAAATTAATTACCATTACTGTTAACACTGCTCGTCCAGGTATCATTATTGGTAAGGGTGGACAAGAAGTTGATAAGTTAAAAGAGGAATTGAAAAAGATTACCAAAAAGGAAGTTCAAATAAACATATTTGAAATAAAGAGGCCGGAACTCGATGCTTTCCTTGTTGGTACTAATGTTGCTCGTCAGCTAGAGGGACGTATTTCTTTCCGTAGAGCTGTAAAAATGGCTATTGCTTCAACCATGAGAATGGGAGCTGAAGGCATTAAAATTCAAGTATCAGGTCGATTAGGTGGAGCCGAAATGGCTCGTTCAGAACATTATAAAGATGGAAGAACTCCGTTACACACCTTTAGAGCAGATATTGATTATGCTGCAGTTGAAGCTTTGACTAAAGTTGGTTTGATTGGTATTAAAGTTTGGATTTGTAAAGGTGAGGTTTATGGTAAACGTGATCTTTCTCCAAACATTGCTGCTGCTTCAAATCAGAAAAAAGGTTTTAAGAAACGTAAGAAGTAATCGGTAAAAAAAATTAACATGTTACAGCCAAAGAAAACGAAATTCCGTCGTTGTCAAAAAGGACGGATGAAAGGAAATGCGCAGCGTGGTAACCAATTGGCTTTCGGTTCTTTCGGAATAAAGGGACTTGAAGAAACTTGGATTACAGGACGGCAGATAGAAGCGGCCCGTCAAGCTGTGACCCGTTATATGAAACGTGAAGGACAAATTTGGATACGTATTTTTCCTGATAAAGCCATTACTAAAAAGCCTGCAGAGGTACGTATGGGTAAAGGGAAAGGTGCTCCAGAAGGATTTGTGGCTCCTGTTTCGCCTGGTCGAATTATTATTGAAGCAGAAGGTGTGCCTTATGAAGTAGCTAAAGAAGCTCTTCGTTTAGCTGCTCAGAAACTTCCGATTAAGACCAAGTTTGTGGTAAGAAGAGACTATGTTGAAACTTCAAATTAGTGAGGAATGAAAGGTTCGGAAATTAGTGAGTTGTCAACTCAAGAAATCCTTGAAAGGATTGATGATTATAAAAATGTTTTAGTCCGTATGCGGTTAAATCATGCTGTTTCTCCATTAGATAATCCAAATAAAATTGGTGCAACTAAAAGAGACATCGCCAGATTAAAAACAGAGCTTAAGGCAAGACAATTAAATGAGAACAAATAATTTTGGCGATGGAAAATATAAGAAATCTTAGAAAGGAACGTGTTGGAGTTGTGGTTAGCAACAAAATGGAAAAATCCATAGTAGTTGCTGTAAAGCGCAAGGTAAAACATCCAATTTACGGAAAATTCGTCAATAAGACTTCCAAGTTGCATGCTCATGATGAAGAGAATAATTGCAACATTGGGGATACTGTAAGAGTGATGGAAACCCGACCTCTAAGCAAAACAAAGAGTTGGAGATTAGTTGAAATTATTGAAAGAGTTAAGTAACCATGGTACAATCAGAATCGAGATTAAACGTAGCTGATAACAGCGGTGCAAAAACTGTTTTGGTTATCAACGTATTAGGAGGCACAGGGAAAAGATATGCCTCACTAGGAGATAAAATTGTTGTCACGGTTAAAAGTGCTATCCCAGGTGGAGAAATGAAGAAAGGTACTGTAAGTAGAGCCGTAGTTGTACGTACAACTAAAGAAGTACGCAGAGCTGATGGTTCTTACATTCGTTTTGACGACAATGCATGTGTATTATTAAACAGTGCTGGAGAAATTCGTGGAACTCGTATTTTTGGGCCTGTTGCTCGTGAGCTTCGTGATGGCTATATGAAAATAGTTTCACTTGCACCTGAAGTATTATAATCTGTAAAGACAAGCGGAAATGCGTAAAAAATTGCATATAAAAAAAGGGGACACCGTTGTTATTTTATCAGGTGAATCTAAAGGACAAAAAGGAAAAGTTCTTGACGTATTAGCTGAAAAGCAACGTGCTATCGTAGAAGGGGTAAATATGGTTTCAAAACATAGCAAACCAAATGCTGACAATCCACAAGGTGGTATTGTAAAGCAAGAAGCTCCTATACACATATCAAATTTAATGATAGTGGATCCTTCTTCTGGTGACGCCACACGCGTTGGTAGAAGAATGAATGATGAAGGTAAATTAGTTAGGTATTCTAAAAAATCTGGAGAGGAGATAAAGTAATGTATAAACCAGCACTTAGGAAAAAGTACGAGGAAGAAGTAATTCCAGCTTTAACTAAAGAGTTTAGTTACAAAACTCCTATGCAAGTTCCAAAATTGGAAAAAATTGTAATAAATCAGGGAGTTGGAAAAGCTATAGCAGACAAGAAACTTATCGAAGTAGCTGCTGATGAAATGTTAAATATTGCAGGTCAGAAGCCTATTAAAACAATGTCGAAGAAAGACATCTCTAACTTTAAGCTTAGAAAGAAAATGCCTATTGGCGTTAAAGTAACTTTGCGTAGAGAGAAAATGTATGAATTTCTTGAAAGACTTGTAGTTGTTGCTCTACCGCGTATTCGCGACTTTAGAGGAATAAATAGCAAACTTGATGGTAAAGGTAATTATACGCTAGGTATTACAGAGCAAATTATTTTTCCAGAGATTGATATTGATAAGATAAACACCATTTTGGGAATGGATATTACTTTTGTAACATCAGCTGATAATGATGAAGAAGGTTATGCTTTGCTCAAAGAATTTGGTTTACCTTTTAAAAATTTAAAAAAGAACTAGATTATGGCTAAAGAATCTATGAAAGCTCGCGAGGTTAAGCGCCAAAAAATGGTGGCTAAATACGCAGCGAAACGTGAGAGATTGATTGCCGAGGGTGATCGCGAAGGTCTTCAAAAATTACCGAAGAATGCTTCACCAGTACGCTTGCATAATCGTTGTAATCTAACTGGTCGTCCGAAGGGATACATGAGACAATTTGGTGTTAGCAGGATTACTTTTAGAGAAATGGCTTTAAAAGGTTTAATACCTGGAGTTAAAAAAGCAAGTTGGTAATATTTAAAGTTTAAAAAAATGACAGATCCAATTGCAGATTTTCTTACCAGAATTCGCAATGCCCAAATGGCAAAGCATAAGGTAGTAGAAATACCTGCTTCAAATATTAAAAAAAGTATGACTAAAATCCTTTTCGATCAAGGTTATATTTTAAATTATAAATTTGAAGATACAGGAGTTCAAGGTGTAATTAAAATTGCCTTGAAGTATAATGGAGAAACAAAACAGCCGGTTATTAAAAATCTACAAAGAATTAGTACCCCTGGTTTACGTCTTTATAAAGGTTCAGATGATCTTCCTCGCGTTTTAAATGGATTAGGAATAGCTATTATTTCTACTTCGGCAGGACTTATGACCGATAAAGTGGCACGTGCTAAAAATGTAGGTGGCGAAGTATTATGTTACGTTTATTAATATTATAGAAAATGTCACGAATAGGAAAATCACCTGTAGCTATACCGGCTGGAGTAACCATAACGGTTACCAAAGACAACTTGGTAGAAGTAAAAGGGCCCAAAGGAGCACTTCAACAGCAGATTCATCCTGGTTTAAATATCAAGGTGGAAGAAAATGAGTTGGTAGTGGAGCGTACGGCAGAAACGAAAGAGCAAAAGTCGATGCATGGTTTGTACCGCTCACTAATTAACAATATGGTTGTTGGTGTATCTGAAGGTTACAAAATTGAAATGGAATTTGTTGGGGTTGGATACCGTGCAGAGTCTAAAGGACAAATGCTTGAGATGAGCTTAGGTTATTCTCATAACATCTTTTTCGAATTACCACCAGAAATTAAGGTTGACGCAGTAACCGTACGTAGGAGCAATCCTAAATTATCGCTTGAAAGTTATGACAAACAGCTTGTTGGTCAAATTGCTGCTAAAATCAGAGCGTTCAGAAAACCAGAGCCTTATAAAGGCAAAGGTATTTTATTTAAGGGTGAAGTATTGCGCAGAAAAGCTGGTAAATCTGCTGGTGCATAAACGTTTTAAAACATGTAATTATGGCTTTCAGTAAGCAATTAAGAAGACTAAAGATAAAAGAGAGCATAAGTTCTAAAATTAGTGGAACTACAGAAATGCCTCGTTTGAGTGTTTTTCGTAGCAATAAGCAAATTTCTGTTCAAGTAATTGATGATGCTACAGGAAAAACTCTTGTTTCAGCTTCTTCTCTTAATAAAGAAGTTGCTGATATTAAAGGAAATAAAACTCAACAAGCTGAAAAGGTTGGTGAATTAATTGCCAAATCAGCTATTGAGAAGGGAATTAAAGCTGTGGTTTTTGATCGCAACGGATATTTATTTCATGGTAGAGTAAAAGCCTTGGCTGAGGCTGCCAAAAAAGAAGGACTTAAAATATAGAAGTTATGTCAAGTATTAGAAAAATAAAAACAACTGACTTAGAGTTAAAAGACCGCTTAGTGTCTATTAACCGTGTTACTAAAGTAACTAAAGGGGGTCGTACGTTTAGCTTCTCAGCCATTGTAGTAGTAGGTAACGAAAACGGTATTGTAGGATATGGTTTAGGTAAAGCCAATGAAGTAACAACAGCTATTCAAAAAGGTATTGAAGATGCCAAAAAAAGTTTAATTAAAGTTCCTGTAACTGATGGAACATTACCTCATCGTCAAGATGCACATTATGGTGGAGCAGATGTATTTATTGCTCCAGCGTCAAGTGGTACCGGTGTTAAAGCTGGTGGTGCAATGCGTGCTGTGCTTGAGAGTGTTGGCGTTAAAGACTGTTTGGCTAAATCAAAAGGGTCATCGAATCCTCATAACGTTGTAAAAGCGACTGTTGCTGCACTATTAGAATTGCGTGATGCTTACAGCGTTGCAAATGAGCGCGGTGTGTCATTAGAAAAAGTTTTTAACGGATAGTAAAATTTTAGACATGGCTAAAGTACGTATTACACAAGTAAAAAGTAAAATCGGAAGTACAAAGCGTCAAAAAGCAACTCTTGAAGCTTTAGGGTTACGTAAAGTACGTCACACTATTGAGCAAGAGGGTACTCCTGAGATAATGGGAATGATAAATAAAGTTAATCACTTAGTTTCTTTTGAAGAGATTAAATAATATTTTCAGATATGGATTTAAGTAATTTGAAACCAGCTGAAGGTTCTACTAAAACATGTAAAAGAATTGGTCGTGGACAAGGTTCTGGCCGTGGTGGAACATCAACTCGTGGACATAAAGGCCAAAAATCTCGTTCTGGATATTCTAGAAAAATTGGATTTGAAGGTGGACAGATGCCTTTACAGCGTCGTGTCCCAAAATTTGGTTTTAAGAATATTAGCAGAAAAGAATATAAAGGTATAAACATTGGTGAGTTGCAGAAACTTGCAGAAGCTAAGAAGCTTGAGTTAATTGATGTACAAGTATTATTTGATAATGGTTTGTGCTCGAAAAAAGATAACGTGAAAATTCTTGGCAACGGAAAATTAACCCTTAAGCTTGAGGTTAAAGCACATGCTTTCTCGAAAACAGCTGTTGAAGCTATTGAAAAAGCCGAAGGTTTAGTAGTAACTTTGTAAATAAGTATTAATGAAGAGATTTATAGAAACCTTAAAGAATATTTGGAAGATTGAAGATTTAAAAGACCGAATTTTAAATACATTGGGGCTTATTTTAATTTATCGTCTTGGAACTAGAGTTGTATTACCTGGTATTGATCCATCACAATTAGCTGCACTTAGAGACCAGACTTCTGGTGGTGTACTTGGTTTATTGGATATGTTTTCAGGTGGTGCATTTTCTAATGCATCAATTTTTGCGTTGGGAATTATGCCCTACATCTCAGCTTCAATTGTAATTCAACTTCTAGGTATGGCTGTACCTTATTTTCAAAGAATGCAACGTGAAGGTGAAAGCGGACGTCGTAAAATCAATCAAATAACACGTTACTTAACGGTGGCAATTCTTTTATTACAAGCTCCTAGTTATTTGGGTAATTTACAGGCGCAGCTTCCTGCATCAGCATTTGCTTTAAGTGGTGTATTTTTCAATATTTCATCAATTGCTATACTAACAGCAGGTACAATGTTTGTTATGTGGTTAGGTGAAAGAATAACAGATAAAGGTATTGGTAATGGTATTTCTCTGATTATAATGATAGGAATTATCGCGCGTCTTCCATCAGCATTATGGGTTGAACTTATTTCAAGAATTAATGAGCAAGGTGGCGGATTAGTAATGTTCTTAGTAGAAATGATTGCTTTAGCAGTTGTTGTAGCATTAACCATTCTTCTTATTCAAGGAACTCGCCGTATTCCAGTTCAATATGCTAAGCGTATTGTTGGGAATAAACAATATGGTGGAGTACGTCAGTACATTCCTTTAAAGGTGAATGCATCGGGTGTTATGCCAATTATTTTTGCTCAGGCAATTATGTTTTTGCCAATTGTATTGGTTGGTTTTTCTGAAAGTGATGCTGCTACAGGTATTGCAGCTGCATTAGCAGATAATACCGGTTTTTGGTACAATTTTGTAACTGCGGTACTAATTGTTCTGTTTACATATTTTTATACAGCTATAATTATTAATCCTAATCAAATGGCTGAGGATATGAAAAAGAATGGAGGATTTATTCCCGGAGTTAAACCTGGACGTAAAACAGTCGAATTTCTTGATACAGTGATGTCAAGAATAACTTTACCGGGTTCCATTTTCCTTGCATTAGTTGCAATATTGCCTGCTTTCGCGATGATAGCCGGTATTGAACGTAGCTTTGCATATTTTTATGGTGGTACATCGCTTTTAATTATGGTGGGTGTTGTTTTAGATACACTTCAGCAAGTTGAAAGTCACTTATTAATGAGACATTACGACGGATTAATGAAAAGCGGCCGAATTAAAGGTGGTCGTTCAGTAATTTAATTAGTTGTAGCGTTTTAAGTTCTTTGATGTTTTTTTATAAGACAGCCGAACAAATTGATTTAATTCGGAATAGCTGTCAGTTAGTTTCGCAAACACATGCCATGCTTAAGCAATTTATTAAGCCTGGTGTAAGTACAATGAAACTTGATAATTTGGCTTTTGATTATATTAAAGATCAAAATGCCGAACCAGCTTTTTTGAATTACAATGGTTTTCCAAATACTTTATGCATTTCGGTAAACGATACAATTGTACATGGTATTCCATCAAATTATGAGTTGCGCGATGGTGATATTGTTTCAATTGATTGTGGAGTGCTAAAAGATAAGTTTTATGGTGATTCTTGCTATACATTTGCTGTAGGTTCAATAAACGAAAATGTACGTTCGTTTTTAGATACCGTTAAAGCATCGTTATTTGAAGGAATTAGCATAGCAATTGAAGGGAAACGGATTGGCGATATTGGAAGTACTATTAGTTCGTTTAACAAAGGTAATGGTTATAGTGTAGTAAGGGAAATGGTGGGTCATGGAATTGGAATGAATTTACATGAAGAACCCGATGTGCCTAACTATGGTAAAGCCAGAACAGGTGTGAAACTTAAACAAGGTATGGTATTAGCAATTGAACCCATGGTTAATTACGGAAGTCGACAATGTAATTTGTTAGACGATGGCTGGACTTTGAAAACGAAAGATGGTAGTATAGCGGCACATTTTGAGCATACAATTGCGATAAATGGGAATAAACCTGAAATATTATCAAACTTTGAAATAATCGAGAAACAATAAAACTAAAAAAAAATTATGGCCAAACAGCCTTCAATTGAACAAGATGGTACCATTATCGAAGCATTGAGTAATGCAATGTTTCGCGTAGAATTAGAGAATGGGCACGTGATTACTGCACATATCTCAGGTAAGATGCGTATGCATTATATTAAAATATTACCTGGTGATAAAGTGAAAGTTGAAATGTCTCCTTATGATTTAACAAAGGGGCGCATAACATTTAGATACAAATAATAGAACTTAAAGAGATGAAAGTAAGAGCATCAGTTAAAAAACGTAGTTCTGATTGTAAAATCGTACGAAGAAAAGGGCGTTTGTATGTGATTAACAAAAAAAATCCAAAATTTAAACAGCGTCAAGGATAATTTTATTTAACTTTGCAAACCGAAATTTTAAAGATTAATTTATGGCACGATTAGTAGGTGTTGATTTACCAAAGAATAAAAGAGGCGAAATAGGCCTAACTTATATTTATGGTATAGGAAGTAGCACTGCTCGTACAATTCTTGACGAAGCTAAGATTGAATATAGCATAAAAGTACAAGATTGGACAGATGCAGATATTGCAGCTTTACGTAAAATTCTAAATGAGAAGTATAAGCTGGAAGGTGAATTACGCTCAGAGATTCAATTGAACATTAAACGTTTAATGGATATTGGTTGTTATAGAGGTATTCGTCATCGTATTGGTTTACCAGTACGCGGACAAGGTACTCAAAATAATGCACGTACTCGTAAAGGAAGAAAGAAAACCGTTGCGAATAAAAAGAAAGCTACTAAATAATTGATAAGTTATTATGGCACAGAAGTCTAAAACTACAAGAAAGAAGGTCGTAAAAGTTGAAGCTACCGGACAAGTACATATTCATTCGTCATTTAATAATATAATTTTTAGTATAGCGAATAATGATGGACAGGTAATTTCATGGTCGTCGGCTGGTAAGAACGGATTTAGGGGTTCAAAGAAAAACACCCCTTATGCAGCACAAATTTCAGCAGAAGATTGTGCAAAAGTGGCGTATGATGCTGGGATGAGAAAAGCAAAAGTTTTTGTTAAAGGCCCAGGTACTGGTAGAGAGTCAGCTATTAGAACTATTCACAATCAAGGTATTGAAGTAGTTGAAATTGTAGATGTTACTCCACTACCTCACAATGGTTGTAGACCTCCGAAAAGGAGACGTGTATAATTTTTTTTATTATTAAAAGAGAATAGCAGATGGCTAGATATATTGGACCAAAAACAAAGATTGCCAGAAAGTTTGGTGACCCTATTTACGGGCCAGATAAATATTTCGAAAGAAAGAATTTTCCTCCTGGACAGCATGGTATAAACAAGAAGCGTAGAAAACAGTCTGAGTACGGTATTCAGCTTCAAGAAAAGCAAAAAGCTAAATATACTTATGGTATTTTAGAAAAGCAATTTTCAAACATGTTTAAAAAAGCACAACGTAGTAAAAGTATTACTGGTGAGGTGCTATTGCAATTGTTAGAATCGAGACTTGACAACGTTGTTTACCGTTTAGGTATTGCTCCAACAAGAGCTGCTGCGCGTCAATTGGTAGGACACAAGCACATCACAATTGATGGTAGCATTGTGAACATTCCTTCGTATACTCTTAAACCAGGACAAGTTATAGGGGTAAGAGAAAAATCAAAATCACTTGAGGTTGTTACAGATGCCTTATCAGGCGAAAACCACAGTAAATATCCTTGGATAGAGTGGAATAGTGATAACAAAAGTGGCAAGTATCTTAATGTTCCTGAAAGATCAGAAATTCCAGAGAATATTAAGGAACAATTAATCGTAGAATTATACTCTAAGTAATTTTTATATTATGGCAATTTTAGCTTTTCAAAAGCCCGATAAAGTTATAATGCTGGAGTCGGATGACCATTTGGGAAAATTCGAATTCAGACCTTTGGAACCCGGATACGGTAACACAGTTGGTAACGCTTTACGCAGAATCTTACTATCTTCTTTAGAAGGTTTTGCTATTACAACAGTAAAAATTGAGGGCGTAGAACATGAGTTTTCAAATATCCCTGGTGTTATTGAGGACGTTACTGAAATTGCGTTAAACCTAAAGCAAGTTAGATTCAAACAGCAAATTGAAGATATTGATCACGAAAAAGTATCGATTACGATTACTGATCAAGAGGTTTTCACTGCTGGTGATATTGCTCGTTTTATAACGGGTTTTGAGGTGTTGAATCCAGACTTGGTAATTTGCAAGCTTGAATCATCGGTTAAACTTCAAATGGAAATCACTATCAATAAAGGTAGAGGTTATGTTCCATCAGAAGAAAACATGCCTGTTGATGCAGAGTTTGGAGTTATCGCACTTGATTCAATTCACACTCCTATACGCAATGTTAAGTATGCTGTTGAAAACTATCGAGTTGAACAAAAAACAGACTACGAAAAGCTTGTATTTGAGATAAAATCTGATGGTTCTATCCATCCAAAAGATGCATTGAAAGAAGCCGCAAAAATACTTATTTACCACTTTATGTTATTCTCAGATGAAAAGATCACTCTTGATTCTGATGAAAAATATCAAGCTGAAGAATTTGATGAAGAAGTATTACACATGCGTCAGTTACTTAAAACCAAATTGGTTGATATGGATCTTTCAGTTCGTGCTTTAAATTGTTTAAAGGCAGCTGATGTTGATACTTTGGGAGACCTTTGTACTTACAACAAAAACGATCTGTTGAAATTCAGAAATTTTGGTAAAAAATCGTTAACTGAATTAGAAGACTTACTAGATTCAATGAACCTTACTTTTGGAATGGACATCAGTAAGTATAAACTTGAGAAAGAATAATTGAGATGAGACACAATAAAAGTTTTAATCATTTAGGGAGGAAGACAGCACACAGAAATGCTATGTTGTCGAATATGGCTACATCGCTTATCCTTCATAAAAGAATAAATACTACAGTAGCTAAGGCAAAAGCATTAAAATGTTATGTTGAGCCATTAATTACTAAATCAAAAGTTGATTCAACGCATTCGCGTAGGGTAGTATTTAGTTACCTTCAGAATAAAGATAGCGTTTCGGAATTGTTTAGAGATATTGCAGTGAAAGTTGCAACGCGTCCGGGCGGATACACTCGTATTTTGAAAACAGGTACTCGTGCTGGTGATAGTGCTGATATGTGTATAATTGAATTAGTTGATTACAACGAAAATTATACTCAAGGGAAGGACGATGCTAAGAAAAAAGCTTCTCGTAAAAGAAGAGGTGGTAAAAAAGCAACTCCTAAAGCAGAAGCAGCTAATACAGAAGTAGTAGAAACGGTTGAAGCACCAGAAGCTGAAGTTAAAGCAGCAGAAGAAGCTCCTGTAGCTGCGGAAAAAGCAAGATCGGAAGAAAAGGTTGAAGCTAAGGCCGAAGAATCTAAAGATGACATTGCTGAAGAAGATAAAAAAGAAGATTAATTCATATTCTAAGAATATTAAGGAGGGGTAAATAGTATACATTTATCCCTCTTTTTATAAACAAGAAATTACAAAATTCAAAACTAAATAATTATTATTATGGGATTAATTGCAAATGTTCACGCTCGTGAGATTATTGATTCACGTGGTAACCCTACAGTTGAAGTAGAGGTGACTTTAGATTGTGGTATTGTTAGTCGTGCTGCTGTTCCATCAGGAGCATCAACAGGAGAGAATGAAGCTCTTGAGCTTCGTGATGGCGATAAAGGACGGTTTTTAGGCAAAGGCGTACTTAAGGCTGTCGACAACGTTAACAATAAAATAGGTCCTGAATTAATTGGTTTTCCAGTTACAAATCAAGTTGGTATTGACACTTTAATGCTAAAGCTCGATGGTACAAAAACTAAAAGTAATTTAGGGGCTAACGCCATTTTAGGTGTTTCTTTGGCTGCTGCAAAAGCTGCTGCTGAATATGTGGGATTACCTTTGTATCGCTATATTGGTGGTGCTAACGCTGTTACACTTCCTGTTCCAATGATGAACATTATTAATGGTGGATCTCATTCTGATGCTCCTATTGCATTTCAGGAATTTATGATTCGTCCGGTAGGTGCTCCTAGCTTCCGCGAAGGATTACGTATGGGTGCTGAGATTTTTCATAGCCTTAAAAAAGTATTACACGATCGTAAACTAAGCACAGCTGTTGGCGATGAAGGTGGTTTTGCTCCTGCTTTAGACGGAACAGAAGATGCTCTTGAGTCGATTATTAAAGCTATTGAAGCTGCTGGTTACAAACCTGGTGAAGAAGTTACTATTGCTTTAGATTGTGCTGCATCAGAGTTTTTCAAAGATGGTGTTTACGATTATTCTTTATTTGAAGGAGAAAATGGAGCTAAGCGTTCTAGTGCTGAACAAGCTTCTTATTTAGAAGAGTTAATTTCTAAATATCCTATAGATTCAATTGAAGATGGAATGGATGAAGGCGACTGGGCTGGATGGAAAGTTCTTAATGACAAAATCGGAAGCAAATGTCAGATTGTTGGTGATGATTTATTTGTTACTAATGTTGATTATTTAGCTCGTGGAATTAAAGAAGGTTCTGCTAACTCAATTTTAATTAAAGTGAACCAAATTGGTACTTTAACTGAAACATTGAATGCTATTGAAATGGCTCATCGTGCAGGTTATACTTCAGTAACAAGTCACCGTTCTGGTGAAACTGAAGATTCTACTATTGCTGACATAGCAGTTGCTACTAATTCAGGTCAAATTAAGACAGGTTCAATGAGCCGTTCTGACCGTATGGCAAAATACAATCAGTTACTAAGAATTGAAGAAGAATTAGGTGATTTGGCTGTTTACGGCTTTAAAAAATAATTCTTAAAAAAGATACTCTGAAATGCGTTGGACTTATTGTTCAGCGCATTTTTTTTAGAAGCTGTTTACGTTTTGTTTTCATAATAAAACTCATGTCTGCCTGTCCGGCTAGGCAGGGATAAAATTTAAACAGCTTTTTAGAGCATAGAGTTTAGTCAATAATATTTGAAAGTATTAATTTACTGTTTTCATTTGTAGTAGTTAATTTTCCTTTCGAAATTGTTTCAAGTTCAATGGCTAGCTTTTTGTCTTCAACAATAACTATCAGGTTTAAATCCATATTGATAATATTTTTTACCTGATCAATCTGGCTATTTAAACCGGAATAATTTTTACCATTCGAAAGAATAATATTTGAATTGGAAAGATTAGCTACAATAATATCTTTGTTGGTAGCCTCAATATTTTCAAGAAACTGAGTTGGAGTGTTATTGCGTAAGGAGGAATTTTGAATTTTTTTAATAAAATCGAGATTGGTTATTTGGTTAACCTTTTTAATGAATACTTTATCGTTGCAATTTACTCCCCCATAATGATTTTTAATATTTCCATTTTTATCGTAATTTAGATGTGGCTCTTTGCTAAATTCTTTAATAAAGAGCCAGCTAGCAAAGTGTTTGCTTAAGCTAATACAGTCAATAAGTTCGGTTTTTTGCCAGTTAATTAAACTTCTAAAATGCCTAAAGAACCCTTTTTTAAAGGCTGTTTCCATGCTGGCCTTGAAGCCTTCTTCCTCTGATTCAAATTTATCTGACAACTTATCACCTTTAAGTTTTAAAAGGGCATCAACTACCGGGTTAATTAAAGCATTGGTAAACAAGTCAAGGCTTACTACGAATTTTTGTTCGAAAAGAGGAATGTATTCATCTTGATGCATATTCATCATTACAATGGCACGAATCATATATTCCACATCTTCCGATGAAATAATTCCTTGATTTAAATCTTGAAAAGCAATTAAAATTTCCCCACTACAGAATCTCGAAAATTTACCAATGAGCTCCCAGTTTTGAGCAAAAAGCTTCAGTTCAGAATGCAAATCAGGTTCATTAAGATATTTATAAAAGCTAATTAAATCGGTGTTTGAATCGTTTAAATAACAAGGGATTGCGGGGTTGAATTCCATAAGCGATTCACCCTCACCAAGAATTACTTCAAGATACCGATTGTACTTATTTATATTAATTGCTGATGCAAAGTCCATTATAATAGTTTTCGATAGTGCTATACTGTTGCCAACAAGCAACTAAATTAGCTTAGTTTTTTTACTTATTCAAATAAAACGGTAATTTATGATGAATTAGTCACATAAAAAGCACCTTATGATTAGGTGCTTTCACGTTTCTATTCAATTATTAACTAATTAATTATTATAAGCAGGTACTTTGAAACACCCCAAAAATCATCGTGGTTTTCAATAACAAGGCTATCTACAGGTTTTGCTCCATACAATTTGTAGCTACTAGTTGGATGGGGCGTTACTATACGAATTTTTTTCGCCTTAGCGAATTCGAATTTTGTAGTTTTACGAATATCAATTTCAGTAAAGTACTCTTTATTAAAGTCTTCATTTATTTTTTTACTTCCACCAATACCAATAAAGCCCCCTTTTTTATTTAAAACCTGCATCTCTTTAAGTTCTTTCTCTGTACCAAATAGGTAAAAAGCTGAATTTAGGCTTTCATCCTGCGCTTCAATAATAGCTTGTTTAACTTGAATGTCGAATGTAAGGGTATCTAGCGTATAAGTAAGATCATCAATTTTAAGATTCATGTTGAGCAAGTTTTTTCGTAACTCAAGAATCTCAGCATTTTTCTCTGCCAACTTTGTTTGAAGATTTTTAATGGTATTTTTTAAGTCGTTGTTTTCAATATGGGCGCAGCGTAGTTGTTCTTGAAGTTTGGCAACTTTTTTCTGGTTATCTTGCATCAACGCATAAATAAAATTAATATCTTCATTAATTTTCTCTTCACGAGTACGTTGATCTTCTACATTTTGAGCAGTGGCTGTAATGATATTCTCTTTAGCTTTTATTGCGGCCAGATTGTTTTCAATTTCGTTAAATGTGCCTAAAACTATATATATAGCTGAATCTTTTTCGTTTATCATACGTTCAAGACTATCGTTTTTGGTTTGTAAGGCAATTTCGGCTGATTTGTTTGTGCAATTTGCAAATAACAACGCAAGTGCTAAAAAATAAAATAGGATTTTCATAATTTTGTTCGTTTAAGTGTATGGTTAGAACGTTGGCTTTGTTGAATAATTTCAAATATAAGGTAAAAAGATATTAATTTTTGAATTTAGCCATAGAATCGAAGATTTATACTTTGAAGAAATACATAATGAGGAAGATATTTGTTGATTGCAATTTATTTGAATCATTACCTTATTTTTTTCTGAATTCTTCTTTATAAACTAGCAAATTATTTTATTTTTGCTCTGCTGAATTAATAATCTTGGAAACAAGGAATTAGGGTAGGAAACAATAAAAACATAAACATAAATTCAATTCATTATGACACAAACAAAGCGCGTTTATACTTTCGGGAATGGTCAAGCCGAGGGTAGAGCCGACATGAAAAACCTTTTAGGCGGTAAGGGAGCTAACCTTGCTGAGATGAACCTTATTGGTGTGCCAGTTCCAGCTGGTTTTACTATTACTACTGAAGTTTGTACAGAGTACAATTCAATTGGTAAAGATAAAGTTGTTGAGCTTATGAAAGCTGAAGTAGAAGCTGGTGTTGCTGCTACTGAAAAAGTGATGAACGCGAAATTTGGCTCAACAGGAGAATCTTTTCCTTTGTTGGTGTCTGTACGTTCGGGTGCTCGCGCCTCAATGCCTGGTATGATGAATACAGTACTTAATCTTGGGATGAATGATGTAACGGTAAAACTTGTTGCTGAAAAATCAGGTAACGAAAAATTTGCTTATGATTCATACCGTCGTTTTATTCAAATGTACGCAGATGTTGTAATGGGTGTTGAAGCTGAAGAAGGTGAGCACAATCCATTTGAAATTGTTTTAGATAAAGTAAAAGCAGACAAAGGCTATGCATCTGATACAGATATGACTGTTGAAGATTTAAAAGGTGTTGTAGAATCTTTTAAAGCTGTTGTTAAAGAAAATGCAGGCGAAGATTTCCCAACAAACCCATGGGATCAGTTATGGGGAGCCGTTTGTGCTGTATTCGATTCATGGAATACGGAGCGTGCAATTCTTTACCGTCGTATGGAGCAAATTCCTGATGAGTGGGGTACTGCAGTAAACGTTCAGGCTATGGTTTATGGTAACATGGGTGACACATCGGCAACGGGTGTTTGTTTTTCTCGTGATGCGGGTACTGGTGAAGATCAATTCAACGGAGAGTATTTAATTAATGCTCAGGGTGAAGACGTAGTTTCTGGAGTTCGTACTCCACTTGAAATTACTTTAGTTGGTTCAAAACGATGGGCTGAACGCAATGGTACTTCTGAAGCTGACCGTGTAGCTAAATTTCCTTCATTGGAAGAAGCAATGCCAACATTGTATAAGCAGTTGAACGAAACACAACAAAAATTAGAAGATCATTATAAAGATATGCAAGATATGGAGTTTACGGTTCAAGACGGTAAACTATGGATGTTGCAAACACGCAGCGGTAAACGTACTGGTGCTGCAATGGTTAAAATGGCTATTGATATGTTAGCTGAAGGGTTGATTGACGAGAAAACTGCTGTTTTACGTCAAGAACCCAACAAATTAGATGAATTATTACACCCCGTATTTGAAGCTTCTGCAATTAGTTCTGCTAAAGTTCTTTCTAAAGGGCTGCCAGCTTCTCCAGGAGCTGCTACAGGTAAAGTTGTTTTTTCTGCCGAAGATGCTGAAGTTGAAGCTGCAAAAGGCGAGAAAGTAATTCTTGTACGTCGCGAAACTTCTCCTGAAGATTTAAAGGGTATGTATGCTGCTGTTGGTATTCTTACCGAACGTGGTGGTATGACTTCTCATGCAGCTGTTGTTGCTCGTGGTATGGGTAAATGTTGTATCTCTTCTGCTGCCGGTTTAACGGTAACAAAAAATTCAATGGTCATTAATGGTGTTGAATTCAAAAAAGGTGATTTTATTTCTCTTGATGGTTCTACAGGAATTGTTTACGAAGGCAAAGTTGCAACAATTACTCCAACACTAGATGGTGATTTTGGTAAAATAATGGATTTGGCTGAGAAGAATACAAAAATGTATGTAAGAACAAATGCTGATTCTCCTGCTGATGCAAAAACTGCTCGTGAATTTGGAGCAAAAGGTATTGGTTTATGTCGTACTGAGCACATGTTCTTTGAAGGTGATCGTATTTGGGCAATTCGCGAAATGATTTTAGCTAAAGATTTAGCTGGACGTAAAGAAGCGCTTACAAAATTATTGCCTATCCAGCGTGAAGACTTCCACGGAATTCTTAAAGCAATGGACGGATTTGGTGTTACTATTCGCTTACTTGATCCACCATTGCATGAGTTTACTCCGAACGATTTAGAGTCGCAGAAAGAGATGGCTGACAAATTAGGTGTTGATGTTAAGATTGTAACTGAAAAAGTTGAGTCTTTACACGAATTTAACCCTATGTTAGGTCACCGTGGTTGTCGTTTAGGTATTACTTATCCAGAAATTACTGAGATGCAAGCTCGCGCAATTATAGAAGCTGCCTGCGATCTTAAAAAAGAAGGATTAGATCCTAAGCCAGAGATTATGGTTCCATTAATTGGTACGGCAAAAGAATTCCAATTGCAAGAGGAAATTATTCGTAGAATTGCTGCTGAGGTTCAAGCTGAAAAAGGAGTTAAAATCGACTTTATGGTAGGTACTATGATTGAGATTCCTCGTGCTGCACTTACAGCGAATGAGGTTGCAGCTAATGCTGAATTTTTCTCTTTCGGAACAAATGACCTTACTCAAATGACTTTTGGTTACTCTCGCGATGATGCTGGTAAATTCTTACCAATATACGTTGAGCAAGGTATCCTTAAGCAAGACCCATTCCAAGCTTTAGACCAAACAGGTGTTGGCCAATTGGTTGAAATGGCTTGTCAAAAAGGTCGTTCAGTTCGTCCAGAACTTAAATTAGGTATTTGTGGTGAGCATGGTGGTGAGCCAAGTTCAGTTGAATTCTGTCACAGAACTGGATTGGATTATGTTTCTTGTTCTCCTTTCCGTGTGCCAATTGCACGTTTAGCTGCTGCACAAGCAAACTTGCGCTAATTTTTGATTTGAAAGTCCGTTTTCTGCGTTATGCTCAATTCGAAAACTGATCATCCCGAGTTGAATCGGGACTCTCAGGTTTCTTATTTCGCAAGCCTTGAAACCAAATTTTCTATTTCAAAAATCAGTTAGGAAAACATACCGATAATTCGGATATAGATATAAAAGCCTTCTCGTATTTCGGGGAGGCTTTTTTTTGCAATTACCTTTGCAATTTTTAAAAGAAAACTGTTAGGTTTTTATTTTTTACTATTTTAGCTAGCTACAATACAATTTATAACATTTTAGGAAAACAATATGCAAAAGTTAAACGAGTTTTTTTTATTAATTGATGGCTATATTGGAGGATCGGCATGGTTTGTTTATGCCTTGATTGGAACAGGGTTGTTTTTTACCATATACTTGAAGTTTCCACAAATTCGATATTTCAAACATGCCTTTAAAATAGTAACAGGAAAATTCGATAAAAAGGATGATGTAGGTGATACATCTCATTTTCAGGCCTTAACTACAGCCTTGAGCGGAACGGTTGGCACAGGAAATATTGCAGGGGTTGCTTTTGCTATTCACTTAGGAGGTCCGGCAGCATTATTTTGGATGTTGGTAACCGCAATGGTAGGTATGACAACAAAATTTGTAGAGGTAACCTTATCGCATAAATATAGAGAAATTGCCGATGATGGGACTGTTTCAGGAGGGCCGATGTACTATATGAAAAATAAACTTAACATGAAATGGTTAGCTGTGATTTTTGCAATAGCCACTGTAGTTAGTTCATTTGGTACGGGAAACTTGCCTCAAATTAATAGTATTTCGCATGCCATTAATGCAACTTTTGGCATTCCAAATATGATAACAGGAGCAGTGTTAGCAGTTTTGTTGGCCTTTGTTATAATTGGTGGAATAAAGCGCATTGCCAAAGTTACGTCAAGGTTGATACCTATAATGGCTTTTATTTATTTAATAGGTGCCTTTGCAGTTATTTTAACCAACTACGAAAATATTATTCCTTCGTTTGTTTCCATTTTTACCGATCTTTTTTCAGGTACAGCCGCAACAGGCGGATTTTTAGGAGCTACTGTGGCTTTTGCATTTAATCGTGGTGTAAATAGAGGTTTATATTCCAATGAGGCAGGACAAGGATCGGCACCAATAGCTCATGCTGCAGCAAAAGCCCATGAACCGGTTTCTGAAGGCATGGTAGCAATACTTGAACCCTTTATAGATACTATTGTAATCTGTTTTATCACAGGTTTAGTGTTGTTGTCTTCAGGCGTTTGGAGTGAGAAACATGAAAACACCTTTCAGAGTACTGACCTTATAGTTTTGACCGATCATTTTGATGAAGCGGATAAAGAAGATATTGAAACGCTAAATTCTTATTTTGCAAGAAAAGGTTCTATACCAATGTTTACAGGTGAATTGCAAGTTCTTGAAGGAGAATTGCAATCGGGAAATTCAATATTACATGCGCGATCATTTGCAGAAAATATTGAGGTTGCGATTAATGGCACTCCATTTACTGGTAATATAGTTGTAAATAATGGAGTTGCTTTGTTGGAGTATGAAGGGCAAACTATTGAATTCAAAGGTGAATCGTTATTGCATAGTGCTCCGCTAACAACTGTGGCTTTTACGCGAAGTTTTTTTGGGGAATGGGGAAAATATATTGTATCAATTGGACTTCTCCTTTTTGCTTTTTCAACCGCCATATCGTGGTCGTATTACGGCGATAGAGCAATGACCTTTTTATTAGGAACAAAATCGGTAGTTTACTATCGGGTTGTTTATGTGGTAGGATTTTTTGTAGCCTCCTTTATGGATACCACCATAATTTGGACATTTGCTGGAATTACTATAGCAATGATGACTTTGCCTAACCTTTTTGGTATTTTGATGTTACGTAAAGACATGAAACAAACGGTAAAAGATTATTGGGTAAGCTTCAAAAAAGACAATCCGGAGTAGACTATTAAACTGAGTTAGAGAAAAAAAGATTAAAAATTGAGATAGAAATTTTGCGAAAAGCTTTATTTGCTAAAGGTGAAGGTACACCGCTATATAATGGCTAATGGCTCCAGCTAATACAAAAAAGTGGAATATGGGGTTGTATGGGATTTTTTTTATTGAGTAGAGTATAGCTCCAACTGTATAGAAAATTCCACCAGCAGCCAACCAAAAAAGAGCATCGGTTGAAAGGCTATTCATTAATGGTTTTATGGCTATTACCACAACCCAACCCATTGCTACATAACTTATGGTTGAGAGTAGGTCGAATCGTCCTGTAAAGAAAAGCTTGAGTATCATACCAGCAATACCAATGCCCCATGCTACCCCAAAAATTGACCAGCCCCATACACCTTGAACGCCTACCAAAGCAAACGGAGTATAACTGCCTGCAATTAAAAAGTAGATGGCTACATGGTCAAACACCTTTAATTTTAATCGTTTGGTAGGGTCTTTTGCCGAATGATATAATGTTGAAGCTGTAAAAAGTGCAATAATACTTATACAGTATATGGAGCAGCTTATTATATGAATGGCGCTATTTATGGTAATTCCTTTTATTAAAAGTAGAATTAATCCAATAAGGCCAAGAATAATTCCTACAAAATGGCTCCAGATGTTTAATTGTTCTTCTTGAGTGGAATATGTTTTTATATTGATGCTCATTTTTAAAACGTATTTTATTGAGATGTAAAATTATAATTGATAATTAAGAATACCTACTAACTTTGTTATATGAAATCCATATTGTAGGGTATTTAAGAAAAAATTGTAGTTACTAATTAGTGCGTGCAAGAAAACTCGGTCTCTGATAAGAAAGCTCCAAGAATGAGGCTTTCGCAGTATTGAAAATCAGGAGTCCCGAAATCTCGGGATGACTGGTTGAAATGCAAGAGTAACG
>JAQICC010000436.1 GCA_027858735.1 Salinivirgaceae bacterium | reverse complement strand
ATTAAATACGGCACTCTGGCCGCGTAAAGTTTAACGGACTATTGTATAGATGTTCTTTCCAATAAGTTCTTCACATTCGAAAATTTCCTGTCCTGGTTTCAAAAATGCATATTCGTTGCAACTCATTTGTTAGAAACAGGCTATACCTTATCGGATAATACCGGGCAAAATGGGGGTATGCCCAAAAGAACAACAGAGATTTAATTTTTAAATATGGTTACTGGACTTTTCAGCACCACCAAATCAATTACTTAAATGGATACGCAATGAAAAAAAAATGTATTAATCTGATTCTTCTGACTTTTGTTTTCCCTCTTTTTATTTATGGACAAAGCTATTCGGGAGAAATGAATAAAATGGCTTCATCTGTAAAGAATAATCTTGGTAAATATAATGTGCTTGTCGGAGCTAATACGATGAGTATAAACTTTGATGACGGTAATGGCCGGTCATTTACATCTTCGTTTCCGAACGTTTATGGTTATTATCTTGGTGGAAATATGTATAGTATCTGGTCTGAATCCGGTAATTCTTTTTGGTCAGGCAGTACTGAATTTATTTTTGGAAAGCAAAAGGTGAATTCTCCTTCATCGGCCAGTTTGATTCCGGATTCGTTAAGTATTTATAATTTTTCACAATATTCGGGATATTTTTTTAAGGCCCCGTTTAAGGCCATTTATAATACCAGAATCGGGAAAAATGCAAGCTGGGGAATCAGTGCCGGAGCCGTGTTGCAAGTTCCGATGATGTTAGGAAAAATTGCCCATGATGGAATTACCGAAGATTTGAAATCGGTATACGGCCAGTATCTTACAGATTACGGCTGGACCGTGGGAGTGGAATTTGGTTTTCGGGCCGGGTTTATAAATATCGATTATTCAAAAGGCATCAGTAACATGTCGGAGGGTGGCGGAGGAACCAGTATTACCGATAATGGTTCTATTTCCTTCTCAATTGGTTATCGGTTTGAGACTGCCCAGGGAAAGAAAGACGGGGAGAAGATTCGGAATATTAAAAAGAGCTTGACGTTGAAATAAAGATAGTTGTATAATGCGCTGGTTGTCTTGTGGTTTGTAAGAGGGAAAGTGGATAATTCATAATGGAATTGAACCTCGCTAAAAATTTTGTATCTTTAAAGAAGCTGACTGGATTTCTGTTATGAAGGAACTTTTCTATCTCATATTAAATAGCATTACCCTGCTATTCGCTTTGGTTATGAATTCCCTTTCCGGAATGGGGCTGTTTGGCGGGCGATCGGTAGGAGAGGTGAGTGCCATGTTCGAAAACCTGTTTACGCCAGCGGGTTATGTGTTTGCTATTTGGGGTTTGATTTATCTGTTGTTGATTGCTTTTGTGGTGCATCAATGGATCGCGTGGAGAAGAGGACAAGAAAATCCTGAATTAAACCAAACCAGCCTGTGGTTTTCCCTGGCTAATTTGGCCAACGGATGTTGGATTTATGCCTGGCTGAATTTGCATATCGGGCTGTCAGTTTTGATAATACTTGTTTTACTTCTTTCATTAATTGTTCTTTCGATCCGTCTGAAACTCGAAATGTGGGATGCCCCTTTGGGGATTATTGTATTTGTATGGTGGCCTTTCGCGGTTTACCTTGGCTGGATTATCGTGGCCACCGTAGCTAATTTTAATGCCTATTTGGTAAGTGTTGACTGGAATTGGGGAATTTTTTCTGATGTTTCATGGAGCATTTTGATGATAGGGTTGGCCACCATTATCTATGTCTTGTTGATTAATTATAGGAACCTGCGCGAAGCTGCTTTGGTGGGTATCTGGGCCTTTATCGGGATTGCCGTGCGTCAATACGGCACCAATCCTGCAATTACATGGATGGCTATAGGTGCTTCATTTGTCTTATTTATTTGTGCAGGTTCTCAAGCTTATAAAAACCGGAAAACCCTTCCGTTGGTGAGAAGATGGTTTGAGCGTAAGTCACATTAAACGTGTTTTACATGATTTAAAATGCTGTCTTTTTATTTGTTTTCTTAATACATTTTTTGGGCACTAAGTGCAGCTTATGTCCGAATGGATTTTCCAGAAATATTTGCAATGCAAAGTATTTCCGTCCTATTGGACTTTCAAATTCTACGAGTGAATCTTTATGACTATTATCAATGCTGGGACTAACTTCTAACTTCCAGTCTCTAACTTTTATTTTGCCTCATAACCTAACATTTAACCACCTATTATCTTAATTTCTTCTTTTTATCAACGCACAGGTTCAGTTTATCAAAGTGGAGAAAACCTTATGAACTATTCTGCGAAGGAGGCTGTTTAAAAATCAAAAAGAGACAAAAAGATCCTAAAATACAGTACTGAATAATTTTGTGTTTGTCTATAACGTCGGGAAATCTTTTTACAGCCACTAATTTGCTGGTTGTTCGTTATTCTATTAATAATCCCTGTTAAATCGGAACTTACTATAAGAAATCGAGGATTTATAGAGGTAAGCTCCAATATTTTTCCTAGTTCTGTAGCTACACTTTCATAATGTCCTCTATTTTAAGATTAAACATCTTGGTCATTTCAAGTTGAATCTCATTCAGTTCGGGGATCAGAATTTT
>JAQICC010000426.1 GCA_027858735.1 Salinivirgaceae bacterium | reverse complement strand
CAGGCTGTTGTCGCTCAAAATCCAAATCCTCGAATACACTAGTATACTGCGGTTTGAATTTTTCACACGCCTCGAATTTGAACTTTTTAGCTCAAACTCTCGACTTTATGGACAGGCTCTAGCTATACTATTACTTTTTTGCACCGCATTTTTGTTAAATGCAAAAACTGAAACTTCAGAAACCGAGGAGTTAAATCTTAAGGTATTTAGTCGATCGTGAAAAAGTGATTTTAAAGGTGTTAAATCGTTGAATGTTAATGTTGTAACACTACAGTGTTATTGTTTATTGACCTTTATTATTACAAGGTTTTTTCGAAAATGCTAAAAAACCTTGCAGAAATGAGTGCTTAAAACACAACATCCCCATAAAACTACCCTGCTTTTAGCGTGTGTTCGTCAATTAAGGTTTTAAGTCCTTTGAATATTTATATTACGGTGCGCTGCACCTTCATAAAATTCACTAATTCATTAATCTACAAATATTCAGGTGCGCTGCACCTTTTATAGCGGCAGAGCCGCAAAATATTTGTAGAAACAATTAATAAAATCCAATTAAAAGGTGCAGCGCACCGAAATATTATTTCCATTGCTTGATAGTTATTTACAAATTATATGGCTTTTTCACCGTCGACTATTTATGCATCCGTTCATGCAGACCATTTTGCTAGGGATTTGCCGGATCTGAAAATATTGGCATAATGCCCAAATCGATAAACCAATACGATAATTTTGTAAAGCGCTGAATTGAAGTCACTGAGCCAAATGGAGAGGTTAAAGCTGAAAATGTGCATAGTTGTACTTTATCGACTCTTGCTGGTGGTGGATATGCCAAAGTAATTAATCTTTCAAGAACTCAATGCTAACACCGATCGATATGTAAATAAGCCTTTAAAATAACAAAAGGCCACCTTTCGGCGGCCCCTTTAAAACTAAACAATAACTCAAACCTATCTATAAAAATCTATTTTCTGTTCAAGCACACCTTCGTTTGCATTTCTAATTTCATCTTCGGGTATAGGTAACATACCTTTATGTCCTTTATCGAAATAATAACCAGCAAATTCATCAGGTGCAGGGTATGAAGGATTTGGAATGTAGCTAAGGTCAATTTTCTCCTTTGCATAATCTAATCCTCTACGTAACAAATCCCAATATCGCAGACCTTCGCAAGCAAACTCTACCCTTCGTTCGTGATATATATCATCGAGTGTTATAGATGGTAAGGCTGCTGACTCACCCATTGATCGAGTGCGAACTTGATTAAATAATTCAGTAGCTCTAGCATTATTATCATCGATATATAATTCAGCAAGAATTAACAGTACCTCTGCATATCGCATATCAATATGGTTCTTAGGGAAATTATGCACAGGCAATGATTCGGTAGGCTGATATTTTGCCTTAGCCATGTATTTATAATTAAAGTAACCGGTATTGTGATACCCATGAGTGTATGTATCGAGACTATCAAGAGCGTTATAAATTGTTACATGTAAACGAGGATCACCAGGTTCAAATTCGTTATACAACGACCATGTAACGGTTCCAAAACTCCAACCTGAAATGATTGTTGAATCACCTTGAGGGTTGCGTGGTGCAATTATATAACAAGATGTATTACCATTATTCAAATATCTTAATCCTTCATCATAAGTAGAGAAATTTGATTTTTCGGAATACTGAATTTCGAAAATTGATTCTTCGTTATTTTCATTTTCCCAGGAGTGTACATCGGCATAGTTTTCAAGCAAACGATAATGACCTTTGCTAATTATTTCTTCCAAAGCGCTTTTAATCATAGCTTCATCAATAACTGTAACTCCATTTGTCCAGTTTCCAGAAACACCGAGTTCGTTTATTGCAAATCCGGTATAATGCAAATATATACGAGCCATTAGTACCTGAGCTGCCGCTTTGGAAACTCTGCCATAATATTTTGGCTCAATAACTTCGGGCAGAATTTCAATGGCTTCAAGAAGATCTTTTGCAATAAAAGTAAATATTTCTTCTGGTTCAGATTGTTTCATTTTTCTGGCTTCTTCAGATGAAATTAATTCGCTTACAAGTGGCACCCATCCAAAATGCCGAACTAAATCGTAATAATAATATGCTCTTAAAAATTTAATTTCGGCTATCATTCGCTCTCTGTTTGCATTACTCTTCCATGCAATGCCTCCCTGTATATTTAAAAACTGATTACAGCGGTAAATTCCTCTGTAACACCTTTTCCAATAACGTATACATGTAGGACTCTCAGTGCTTAGTACCGATCTCTCCATATCCTGCCATTTATCTATCATTCCGCCACTAGGTGGCTCACCACCGGTATAGGTGTCATCTGAAAAAACATCCGATCCAAATGGAATAAAGTTTAAAGCCTCTTGATGAGCTATTGGATCATAGGCAGATACTAGTGCAAGAAATGCATCATTTTCAGTAATATATGAGTTTGCTTCAAGTTTACTAGTTCGAGGGCTGAGCTCCAAAAACTCATCCTGACATGATTGTGATATGAACACAATTAAAATTAATAATATGGGTAGAGAAAATATATTTTTCATAATACAAGTATTTTTAGTTTTTTAGAAAGTAATATCTAGTCCAAACAGAATAGTTCTGGCTTGAGGATAAACCCCTTTATCAATTCCAATATTTAAAGGTTCACCTCCTACTTCAACTTCCAGCCCTGGATATTTTGTGAATGTCAACAGATTTTCAGTACTCACATAAAAACGTACTTTATGTATATTCGTTCTAAGTGTTAATTCTTTAGGAATTGTGTAACCCAAAGTCAGGTTTTTTAATCTTAAATAATCTCCGTCATAAAGAAAATATCCGCTAGGTCGGCTATAATTTTTATTACCATCACGAAGGCTGAACCGTGGATTATCATTTGTCGATCCGGGACCAGTCCATCTATTATCGTAATCGTCCTGAGAATAGTTTACAGCACCAACATCGTATCGTCGAGTTGCCAAATATACTTTATGACCTATCGCTGAATACCAAAACATGTAAAGATCTAAGCCTTTCCATTCAAGGCTCATATTAATCCCGGTATTGAACTTCGGATATGGATTACCTAAATTTATTTTATCATCATCTGTAAACAAACCATCACCATTTCGATCTTCAAAAATAAAATCACCAGGCTTAGCTGAAGTTTGAAGCAAGTTACCCTCACTATCTACATGAGCATCAATCTCTTCTTGAGTCTGAAAAACACCTAAAATATTATACCCCCAAAAATAACCTAAAGGTTCACCCGGAGCAACTCTTAAAATATCGCCTTTTTGAGCAAAAGCCGTACCACCGGTAAATGAGTTGTCCGGATTTTCAATTCTTATGACTTCACTTTTATTAAAGCCTGACATTAGAGACAACGAATAGAATAAATTGTTTATCTTGTTTTTATGACCGAGTTCAATTTCAAATCCTTTGTTTGCTACCTCACCCATATTTTCATCAGACGGTGCATTACCAAGTATTTCCATGGTTGGAGGTGTTAATAACCAATCCTTTGTTCTTTTATCATAAAAATCGCAATTAAGGGTAATTTTATTGTTCAAAAAGCCCGTGTTAAACCCTATATTTAATTGTTCTGATGTTTCCCAACGCACCTCCGAATTAGGTATTCTCGCTGGACGTATTCCATAATACATATCTTGATTCTCTCCAAAGAAATAAATATCATCATTAGAAATTGTTGGTGAATATTGGAAATCGGCAATTTGATCGTTCCCATTTCTACCCCAGCTAACCCTTTTTTTTGCGTAATTTAAAACATCTTGATTTGGAAAGAAGTTTTCTTTAGAAACAACCCAACCTGCAGAAATTGCTGGAAATAAACCAAAGCGATAATCAGAACCGAACTTTGAAGATCCGTCACGTCTTAACACCATTTCGAGAAGATATTTTTCATAATAGTTATAGTTGATACGTCCAAATACTGATGCAAGGAGGTTTTCTCTAAACCCCCCGTATGGAGTGCCACTTGCTGAGGTACCATTATCAAGGAATGCTCTATCAAAATCGTCAAAAATTAGTTGAGAACGACCAGCGCCTAAATCTTCGTACCAATTTTTAAAATAGGTGAGGCCAACCATACCTGTTATACTGTGGTCACTAATTGTTTTGGAATATCTTAAGGTATTATCAAAATTCCAACGCGAATATTTGGCTATTTTTTTATGTACTGAATTTTGTAAAGATATATGTGTTGCGTCCAGATTATATTCAGGTGTATAGGTATCGTTTGTTATATAGCTTAATTCTGTAGTAAAATGAGTTCTTAAAATTAAACCCCTAATTATTTCAAGTTCTCCAAAAACACCTCCCACAACTTTGTTTATTGTTTCCTTTCTATTTAAATAACTGAGCATGGCAGTGGGGTTGGTTATTTCCTGAAGACCTATCTTAAAATCTTCCGGCGTGGCCCATTCTCCATTATCAAATGTAACTGGAATAATAGGTGGCGTATTCATGGCTTGAATTAAAGAATAGGGAGAAAACTGATCATTCGGGTCTATTCCCTGTTTTGTAATATTTGCAAAGTTTACATTCGTTCCAAATTTAAAAATACCAATATCATGTGTGGAATTAAACCTAAAACCTACGCGTTCAAAATTAGATTTACCTTTTGCAACTATTCCATCCTGATTTAAATGTGATAGTGAAGTAGAATATGCACTATTCTCGGTTCCTCCTGTTATTGATAATGTATGGCTTTGCTTGGGTGCATTATAATAATACATTTCGTCTTGCCAATCAGTATCCCAGCGCAAAGTATCAATCATTTCCTGCTCAAATAAAGGGGTTCTATCATCATTTGCTCTTCCCTCGTTTATAAGTTCTATATATTGATCTTTATTCAGCATATCTATTTCGTGCCAGGGGTTTTGGATTCCGTAATATCCTTTATAAGATACCTGAATCTTTTCATTATTTCTACCTGTTTTGGTTGTTATAATAACAACTCCGTTTGCGCCTCGTGTTCCATAAATTGCTGTGGAAGAAGCATCTTTCAGTACCTCAACAGATTGAATATCGGCAGGATTAAGAAAATCAAGACTTTCCTTCTCCAAAGGCAAACCATCAACAATAAATAGTGGATCTGCATCCTTAACTGTTCCTACTCCTCGTATTCTAACTGTAAGGTTATCACCAGGTTGCCCTGAATTATTTAACACCACAACACCAGCTGTTTGTCCTTGCAACGCCTGTTCGATTCTTGTAGTGCTTGACTTTTCTAGAATATCCTGATCAACTTTTGCAATTGCACCAGTTACCACACTTTTTTTCTGGGTACCATATCCTACAACTACAACTTCATCAATATCAGTTATATCCGACTCCATAACTACGTTTATTACAGATTGGTTATTAACGGGAATTTCCTGATTGGTATACCCAATAAATGAATAAACCAGAGTGGCTTCATTGGCTTTAATATCCAATACATAATTTCCATCAATATCAGCAATTGTTCCTGTAGTTGTTCCCTTTACAGTAACAGTTGCTCCAACCAACGGATTACCTTCCTTATCTGTAATTTTTCCATTAACAGTAAGACTTTGCGAGAATGCCATGACACCAAAACCTATTAGCATCGAGGCAAATAATGTTAGCTTTTTAATCATATAGATAGTTTATTTAATGTTACTTATATCAGTTTTAGTACTATTTTCTGCAAATAATCCTATTGCAGTTCCTTCTAAATCCATTCTGCAATCATAAATTTCAATAATTTCGCTGTCAGAAAATTCTTTAACTATCATTCCTTGTCTTGGAAGTGATTCAACTAAGAATTCAGCTTCAAGCATTTGCAGGGCTGTTCTTAATGGTGTACGGCTAATTCCTAAATCGGCAGCGAGTTTATCTTGTACTATTTTTTTTTCAGGCTGAAGTTTCTTTGTAAGAATCATACTCTTAACCTTTTTATAAGCCTGATTTTCAAGTTCGTAGTTCATTATTTTCATATCTGTTTGTGGTTTAAAACTTGTTGTATAAAACACAATAGATCGTATACCGTATACAAATAAAGTAAAAATTATTCATTTTATCGTATACCGTATACGATAAAATGAATAATTAATTAGTTGTGTAGTCAGTTAGTTTTTAATATTAAGGGTCAGTCCCGGGAAATTTATAATTGAAAAGTTTGATTTTAAGAATTATTTCATTGAAGGCAGGTATAATTATTATTTCAAGAAAAAAGACCTTCAGGCATTTAATAAAGAACTAAAAGCCCGAAAAATAAATCTTAAAAAGGATATTGAGCTGGAAGAAGACAAGGAGAAGTTTCATAAATACTTAGAAGAATTAAAACAAGGAAAAAAGAGACGGCCTCGTTTTAAATTTCCTGAACAATTAAAAAATGTAGAATCTCAACCTTATAATCACCCTCCTAAAGAAAAGGTATTGCAACATATAGCCGAATTAATGCAAGAATTTGAGAACGATAAGTTGGTTGAATTCATAGATATATACGATAAGAATTACGCTATGTTTAAGCACATTTATTACTTTGAAAGATACCTCTATGCTGCTAAGAAGAAGCAATGTATTAAGTGGTATTTCGAATTTAATTATGCTCAAAAAGCACTTTCTGAGATTAGAAAAAATAGAAGTCAGGTGATTTATTAGAAATAGCTGCGTTCAATTTTATTATGTAACTCCATATTAAATTGCAGTAGAGACAATCATATTCTATAGAAATACATCAAAATCTAGGAAGAGTTGATGAAATATGAGACCGCCTGTTCTATTGAGTGGAGTACTTCACAAGTCTTTTTGAACTAAAACAGAAAAGTTTGGTACAGTTCAATAGACTGCCCAAACTTTATTTTCAAACTCCAAATGCACCATAGAGTCTACAAGAATTGTCCTCTTTTTTGTTGTAGTTCCAGTATTTTAAAAAATAAATTGTAACAAAATATGATCGACTGCGTCTATAAGCTGAATTAAAAAACAATGATTTTTTCGGATAACCCTAATTATTAATATGAGAAATATTAACATGAAAAGCATTCGAATTTTAATACTTGGCTTTATCTTTTGTGCATTATGTCAAATGGCCTTTGGACAATCTCCTGCAGAATCAGCAATAGATGCAATGAATAATATCGATTATGATTATTTCCATAAGCATTTAACTTACCTTGCCAGCGATGATTTAAAAGGCCGTGATACTGGATCGGAAGGCTATGCAAAGGCTGCCGAATACGTTTCAAATGAATATAGTAAAAATGGTATGTTACCTTTTGGCGACAATAATTCATACTTCCAAAAGGTAGAATTCTCCAAATGGACGATAAATAGCAAATCTGTTATTTTTAAATCCTCTTTAAACAATGAAAATGTAAAAGCTATTTACGGCGAAAGTATTTCATTATTATCAAATCAAAAATTTGGCAATGTAAATACAACCCAAGAATTAGCTTTTGTTGGATATGGAAATGTTGTTCCCGACGAAAACATTAACGACTACGATGGAATTGATGTTAAAGGGAAAACTGTAATTATAGCTATAGGTGGTCCAAAAGGAATTAAAAATAAAGATTTTAATAACATGGAAATTAAGGCTGAAAATGCTAGGAAACATGGTGCCACTGGCATAATACTTTGTTACCCCAAAAAGGCATTACAAAAAATAGTTTTCAAAAATGTGCATGGGTTTTTATCGGCTGAAATGGTAGCTTTAGCAGACACCTCTTTAGGTGGAAGATCATATTTAGCAGGCTTTGAATTTGAAATTGCAGGCTTAGCAAAAATGAATTTTTTAAAAGATCTTTTTAAATTAAACGGCCTTAAATTAAATAAAGAATTAAAAAATATTTCAAAAGGGGAAAAGGCTAGCCAATTATTATCATCAAAAATTGAATGCAAATTTGATCTTATTCAAAAGGACATAAATTGTAAAAATGTGGTTGCTTTATTACCAGGAACCGACTCCAAACTAAAAAATGAATATGTTGTAGTTAGTGCACACCTTGATCATGTGGGAGTTGGAAAAGCTATTAAAGGCGACTCTATTTATAACGGAATGTGGGATAATGCTACTGGTTCGGCAGCAATTCTAAGTTTATCAAAAGCGTTCAACGAAATGCCAGAAAAAACAAAACGTTCCATAATATTTGTTTGTTATACCGCTGAAGAAAAAGGATTATTGGGATCTAGATATTTTGCAAATAAAACCATTATTAAAGATGGGGAAATAGTGGCAAATTTAAATGTTGATATGCTAGCTGCTTTATTTGAAACTACCGATGTAATTCCTTTAGGTTATAATCATTCCAATTTATCTGAGGCTGTTGATTATGCGGTTAAACCTATGAATTTAACTGTTGATAATAACAAAAAAGAAGAGGATGAATATTTTAGCCGTAGCGATCAAATGTCCTTTATTCATCTAGGAGTTCCTGCTATAAATATTGGTAACGGATATACAGCAAAAAACCCAAAAATAAATGCAAAAAAAGAAGTGGATAAATGGATGAAAAAGTACTACCATTCTCCATTTGATGATTTGAATCAAGACTACTCACAAGAAGCATTTATGTCATTTTTTAAAGTATATTATTTAACTACCTATTATACGGTAAATAAAATGGAAAAAATTACATGGAATACTGAAAGTAAGTATTTCAAGAAATATGTATTAAAAGAGAAAAAAGAAACTGCACACAAATAATTCATTTTAAAATACCATAAAAAACTAACCACTTTTAGGTGAGTTTGTTTTTTTCATTCAAATTCTCAATTTATTTAATTTAATAATACTCCCCATTATATTTTATTTTCATCGAATTATATACTTAATAGTAATCCTGTCCTAAACGTTTCTATAGTAACTGTTAATTGCCAAAGCTGTTGCAACAAAATACCTTAAAAGGGCTGTTTTTTGTCAAAGTGGTGCAACAAATCAACTTTATTAGTTTATATAATGAAGTAAGATTGTCAAAGTGGGTACGAAAAATATGTAAACTAAGCAAAACAAATTACATTGAATTAATAGAATAATTGCAGTATTATGGAAAGGGATAATAGTGATTGAGCATTGAAAAATTTCCACCAACTATGGCAATTTCCCATTTGTTGTGACAATTTCGCATCTACTTTGGCAATTCACATTTAGGTATATAAAACCGCCCTCTAATATAGTCTCACAAAACGACCCTTAATTTCAAGTATTTATCAAGCTGTTTAATTTGCAATTACCGAGTTTATTTGAAAGTTTGACACAAGAAGAGAAAATTGTTTAAAAGCCTTTTCAAATTTTATTATCTAGCTCCAACAGTTATTATTTATTTTCAAGTTCCAATGAGCCTCCCATATTGTGGGATTTATATTAAGGCAGAAGGTTTTGTGAGATTATAAATTATAGCAGCTTTAATATGGAAAAAGCCTGATAATATTAAATTACCAGGCTGTCCAAACTTTATTTTCAAACTCCAAGTTTAATTGGCTGAGCAAACTTTATTATTTCGGTGCAAACTTTATTAGCTAGCTCCATTATATTTTCGGGTAATAATATTTATTCTACGGTAACCGATTTTGCCAAGTTTCTTGGTTGGTCAACATTACAACCGCGCATAACAGCAATATGATATGATAGTTGCTGTAAGGGAATAACCGTTAATAAAGGAGCTAAGTGCTCAGGTGTTTCAGGTACTTCTATAACATGATCGGCCATGTGTTTAATGGTATCATCACCTTGAGTAACCACAGCAATTACAATTCCATTTCTGGCTTTTACCTCTTGAATGTTCGATACAATTTTTTCGTAAGAGCTGTCTTTGGTAGCCACTATAAATACGGGCATTTCTTTGTCAATCAAAGCAATGGGTCCGTGTTTCATTTCTGCTGCCGGGTATCCTTCAGCATGAATATAGGAGATTTCTTTTAGCTTTAATGCACCCTCAAGAGCAACCGGGAAAAGAAATCCACGCCCTAAATACAAGGCATTTGTACAATCTTTATATAATTCTGCAATGGCTTTAATATGGTCGTTTAGTTCTAAAGCCTTTTCAATTTTTTCAGGTATCAAAGTAAGCTCTTTTACCATATGATTGAATTGGTCTTCACTTATCTGGTATTTTTTACGAGCCAGTTTAAGCGCCATCATCGTTAGAACGGTCACTTGAGCTGTAAAGGCCTTGGTAGAGGCTACTCCAATTTCAGGACCGGCATGGGTATATACTCCGGCATCTGTTTCACGTGGAATGCTTGAACCAACCACATTACATATTCCTAGAACAGTAGCTCCTGCTTCTTTCGCTAATTTTATTGCGGCCAAAGTATCTGCAGTTTCACCACTTTGGCTTATAGCAATAACGATATCGTCTTTGTATATAACAGGTTTTCTATAACGAAATTCTGAACCGTATTCAACTTCAACGGGTATACGCGCAAACTCTTCAAACAAGTATTCGCCAACTAAGCCGGCATGCCATGAGGTACCACAAGCAATAATTATAATTCTTCGAGCATTTTCTAAATCAGGCCATACGGCATGCAATCCACCTAAATGAATATTTGTGCAGTCGCTATTTATTCTACCTCTGAAAGTATCAGCAATGGCTTTTGGTTGCTCGTATATTTCTTTAAGCATAAAATGCTCATAACCCATTTTATCAATCTCACCGATATCCAACGATAATTCTTGAATTTCAGGTGTTAGAATTTCATTATCAATGGTTTTTAACTTAAGCTCATTTTTCTTAATTACCGCAACATCACCATCGTTTAAATAGATTACACTTTTTGTGTATTCAACAATAGGGGTAGCATCCGATGCTAAAAAGTATTCTCCTTTTCCAACACCAATAACCAATGGACTTCCTTTTCTTGCAGCAATTAATTTATCGGGTTCATCTTTACACATAACCACCAAACCGTATGCCCCAAATACTTTTGAAAGAGCTAAACGAACAGCCAGTTCCGCTGTAACATCACCTTTAAGATAAATGTATTCTATTAAGTTTGCCAATACTTCAGTATCAGTCTCACTGTCGAATTCATATCCTCGGCCAATAAGTTTTTCCTTTAAGCGAGCATAATTTTCAATTATGCCATTATGTATAACAATAAACTTATCGTTAAAACTTTTATGCGGATGCGCATTTACATCATTAGGCTCACCATGAGTGGCCCAACGGGTATGTCCCATACCAATTTTACCAGAAACTTCTTGACTACCAATATGTTCTTCAAGATCACTAACTTTTCCTTTGCGTTTATATAAAACAGTATTGCCGTTTAATAAAGCAACACCGGCTGAGTCGTAACCACGATATTCTAATCTCTTTAATCCCTTAATTAAAATTGGGAAAGCTTCTTTATCACCAATATATCCAACAATTCCGCACATAATTATTCTTCATTTAATTTAGTGTACGTAATATGCAATTTTAAGGGTTGTTCAGCATTTTTAGCTCCTTTTAAAACAGTTCTGGTCGCACTTGCCAAGTTTAAGTTTTTTGGGGTGGTTAAAACTAAGCTTAATTTGTCTTCGCCATTACGTATTGCATTAAACAAGGTTTCCTTTATGTTAACTTTATAACCAATATTAATGGTATCGGTATATGAAATATATCCATAACCGCTAGTTCCAATATACTCACTTAAATAATTAGTATTAAAATCGAAATAATCGTTGTCTATGATCTTATAGATCTCCAAAATTTGTACCGGGCTAAAAATAGTTTCATTACTATTTTCCCAATCAGTTTCTAATAAAATACTTGCCTTATTAATAGTAAAAAAATCTGCTGAGTCAGCCCATTTTTGCAAATCTGATATTTGAATTATTGCCTTATATGCATTACTGTTTTTGATATATATGAGTTCCTCCTCATCTTCAATTAAAGGCATTTCCCCATAAGCAAAAGATTTAATGCTGCCTTTACTACCATAAGTATTACATCGAAAAGATGAACTATATATGTAATAACTTGCTACCTTAACCTTATTCATTGAAGAATCATCGTGATAAAAAAGATGCATCCCTGTTGAATCGCTTACAGTAAAAGTTGTAATAGCTCCAGTTTCTGATATCGGCTGTGCTTCAAAATAAATTCCTCTAAAAATATTTTTCTGAAATTCATACAAGCTAGAAATGTTCGATGAATCACTAGAATATTTAGCTGTATCAAGTAATCGTTCTCCTAATTCTGCAGGTAGAGTTATCCTTATTATAGTATCAGTAATTTTCGGATAAAAACTAAAAGTACCTAAAGGTTTTGATCGATCAACAAACTTATCGATATTATCTTTAGTACTTTCAAGGGAATCAATTTCTATTAAAGCGATATCATTTCGGAGTTCATACATATTAATTGTTTGTAAAGCTGTTGAATCTCCATAAATAGTTGGGTAGGTTTTACTTGAAGCTCCCTGTACTGCATAGTGTAAATAAAATCTTATGGAATCGATAATTGGTGTACCTTCAATTTCAGGTTTTTGATAACCAACTTCAGTCATAAAATTGTTTTGAAAACTACCAAACCTAGAATCATTTTGGTAACCTAATAAGAAGTAATCAGGTCCAAGCTTAATAATGTCTCTACGTTGTGCCGTGAAAGTATTCAATTGCATCGACGAATCGTTAAAAACTAAAATTTTGTCGTTAGGATTTTGTAGTTCAGATCCTAATTCGCTGGTATCGTCTTCACATGAAATAAACAAACAGCTACTAGCACAAAAACCTGTCCAAAGGAAGGTTTTTAATCCACTTAATATGTTCAAGTTATAAAGGTATTAAAGTTTATACTATGATAGAATATCATCGTAAAATGCAGAATAAGCATCGATGTAATCTTCACTATTTTTATATGTAAGAATTGGTTTTTCACTTTTATTTGAAAACTCCTTAATGTTACTATTTATTGTTTCACTACCCATAATTAATCCATCAGAATTTTCAATAGCCAGTTTTGTCAGGTTTTCATAATTCGCATGAGCAATTGATGACACATCATCGTTAGTAATACCATCATATGCGAGCTTTTTACCTAATTTATTATCTAATTCGTTGCTAAAATCATCGTTATATATTGAGTAAATCATCTTAGCATCTGAAAATAAGGGATTATCTTTAAACGATTTTTTAATGTAAAGAGGCACCAAAGAAGTAAACCAGCCATGGCAATGAATTATATCTGGAGCCCAACGAAGTTTCTGTACCGTTTCAAGAACTCCTCTTGCAAAAAATATTGCTCTTTCGTCGTTATCATTATAATAGGCATCGTTTTTATCCTTTAAAACGAACTTTCTTTGAAAATATTCCTCGTTGTCTATAAAATATACTTGCATCCTTGCTGCTTGTATTGAGGCTACCTTAATAATCAACGGATGATCAGTATCGTCAATAATCAGGTTCATTCCTGATAGCCGAATAACTTCATGCAATTGATTCCTTCTCTCGTTAATACACCCAAACTTTGGCATGAAAGTTCGAATTTCCTTTCCTCTCTCTTGAATTCCCTGTGGTAATTCCCGTCCAATTTTTGCTATTTCACTTTCTGGTAGGTAAGGCGTAATTTCCTGCGAAACAAACAGTACTTTTTTCTTTTCCATCTAATTCTTTCGATTATTTTTATTTCGACGGGGCAAAGGTAGTAAAAATATTGCATAAACTCAACAATTTACATGTTACACCATGATATATAAGGAATTGAAAAAAAATCTTTTTTTTCTTTTTCTTTTGAATATAGAGTTTTTTAATTTTCTTTTGCAGAAAAATTGAGTTACCTAATTTTTATTAATGCAAGTATGTAAAACAGGGCAAGAGCTTAGTATGCTTCGCGATGCCAAACGATCTGAAAAAAAAATTATAGGCTTTGTACCTACTATGGGGGCGTTGCACAAAGGACACATTTCATTAATTCATGAATCTATTTCTAGTTCTAATATTACTGTGGCCAGTATTTTTGTGAATCCAACTCAATTTAATAATCCCAGCGATCTAAAAAATTATCCGCGCGATTTACAAAAAGATTTAGAGTTACTTGAAAATGCAGGATGTAATATTGTTTTTGTTCCTTCGGTTGAAGAAATGTATCCTGCAATTGATACACGAGTTTTTGATTTTGATGATCTTGATAAAGTTATGGAAGGACAACACAGGCCTGGTCATTTTAATGGAGTAGCCCAAATTGTTTCAAAGCTATTTGATGCCGTTAAACCTCATAAAGCTTTTTTTGGGCTTAAAGATTTTCAACAAGTTGCCATTATAAAAAAAATGACAGAAAAACTTAGTTATAACATTGAAATAATTGCCTGTCCAATAGTTCGGGAACCTGATGGATTAGCAATGAGCTCAAGAAATTTACTATTAGAAAATAAATATAGAGAGCTTGCTCCGTTAATTTATGCAATTTTAAAAGAATCAGTAATTAAATTAAGAACTGATTCGCCTCTTAATGTAAAAAAATGGGTAACTAAAATGATTGGTAATGAGCCTCTTCTAGAACTTGAATATTTTGATATTGTTGATCGATGGACTTTGAAATCTGTTGAACAAAACAGCACAAAAGACAGTCTTATTGGTTGTATTGCTGTTTGGGCAGGAAATGTTAGGCTGATAGATAATATCATTTATAATTATTAACTTTGTAACGATTTTTAATAGCATAAGAATGAATATAGAAGTAGTTAAGTCGAAAATACATAAGGTAAGGGTTACAGAAGCCAACCTTCAGTATGTTGGTAGTATTACAATTGACGAAGATTTAATGGAAGCTTCGAATATTATTGAAAATGAGAAAGTTCAAATAGTAAATATTAATAATGGAGAGCGACTTGAAACTTATGTAATTAAAGGAGAGAGAGGTTCTGGATCTATTTGTCTTAATGGTCCTGCAGCTCGTAAGGTTGAAGTTGGCGATATAATAATTATAATCGCATATGCCAGCATGGACTTTGAGGAAGCAAAAACATTTAAACCATCCTTTATTTTTCCAGATGTTGCAAGCAATTCGGTAATTGATTAGCAAATGACCAAGATAGAAATAATAGAGTCAAAAATAATTAAGCCGGATCAAATTGACCGGCTTCTTTCGTTATGGCGCTATAAAGCAGAAAAGATTGTATTTACTAATGGGTGTTTTGATATTATTCACTTAGGCCATCTCAAATATTTGGCTGAAGCAGCGAGTCTGGGTTCAAAACTAGTAATAGGTTTAAATACCGACGCCTCAGTTAAAAAACTAAAGGGTGAAGAGAGGCCTATTAATGATGAATTTGCCAGAGCAATGGTTTTAGCAGGGTTTAGTTTTATTGATGCGGTAATTTTTTTTGATACCGATACACCATATGAGTTAATTAAACAAATTAAACCAAATTATCTGGTAAAAGGGGGCGATTATAAACCTGAGGAAATAGTAGGTTATGATATAGTAACTCAAAATAAGGGCGAAGTAGTAACAATTAATTTTGTCGATGGTTATTCTTCAACATCAATCATTAAAAAGGGTGGGTTAGCGTAATTTTTTTTGTTGAGATAATTTTATTCTTATTTTTGTTAACTATAAGTAGCTGTTTAAGTTTCTTTTTTTGAATTTATTATAGCGTATTTTTTGTCAGATTGAGGCTTTTTTGAGACATATAGCCTGCTCCGAACTTGTTTCGCAAACCACCGGTGCTGAGCTTTGTCGAAGCATAGCTAATGATGAAAAAGACACATAATAAAAAGGATGAATAAAATTTAAACGGTTACTAAAATTGCCAATAGATTAATATTGAAACTATGAAAATATTTTATCAGCTTGCATTTTTTGTCCTTCTTGTTGTTGTGTTTGGTGCTTGTCGTGGCGATCAGCAAAAGAAACTTATTGGGTATTGGGAACAGGTGCCATTTACCGATCCTGAAGAAACACCGAAAAAAAAGTATTGGGAATTTTATGCAGGAGACGCTTTAACTGTATTCACCTATGTAGGAGAAGAAGTTTCTGATTCTATGCAGTTAACCTATAGTATTTCAGGTACAGTTTTCGAAGTTTTTTCCGGAGCAGATGACAGGACTTACCTTCCGGCAGCAAGAGATCCAAGGGGAGAATATTGGGTTGATGATCTGAATGATTCGCAGTTTAAAGCAACCAAAAGAAAGCATCCTGATGGATCAAAAGAGGGCGTTTATGTGCGTGTTGAGTTGGTAAAGCGATAACATGGCCAAGTCCAAAACTGTTTATGTTTGCCAGAATTGCGGGGCATCATCTCCTAAATGGATAGGTAAGTGTACCTCATGCAATGAATGGAACACCTATTCTGAAGAAGTAAAAACCACATCATCAAAAACTCCGGCCTTATCTAATTCATTTGCTGTTGGCAATAGTCCTATACAATTAAACCAGATAAAAAGCAACGAGCAAAAACGATTTTCGACCAATAATAATGAGTTTGACAGAGTACTTGGCGGCGGATTAGTACCTGGCTCGGTAATTTTAATTGGTGGAGAACCCGGAATTGGAAAATCGACTTTATTGCTTCAGGTAGCCCAGAAAATTTCAGGGAAAGTTCTGTATGTTTCGGGAGAAGAAAGTGCCGAACAGATAAAAATGAGGGCGAATAGACTAAAATATTCTAACGAAAATCTATTTTTTTTAGCCGAAGTTTTAACTGAGGGAATAATTCAGCAAAGTAAAAATTTAAATCCTGATATTCTTATAATAGATTCGATTCAAACCTTACGTACAGAATTTGTTGAATCATCTCCTGGCACTGTTTCTCAGATACGTGAAAGTGCTACATTATTGTTGCATTATGCAAAAGAGCATGGAATTCCTGTTTTATTGGTTGGGCATATAACTAAAGAAGGCTCGTTAGCCGGACCAAAAGTACTGGAGCATGTGGTTGATACCGTAATTCAATTCGAAGGAGATAGCAATTTCAATTACCGCATATTAAGAGCCCATAAAAACCGCTTTGGTTCAACATCTGAAATTGGAATTTTTGAAATGCAGGAATCGGGTTTAATTGAGGTTCCTAATCCTTCTGAATTTTTATTATCAACGAATACCGACATGTATAGTGGTATTGCAACTTGTTGTGCCATTGAGGGAATGCGACCTTTATTAATAGAAGTTCAATCACTAGTGAGTTCGGCTGTTTATGGTACTCCACAACGATCGACAACAGGGTTTGATACCCGAAGATTAAATATGTTGTTAGCAGTATTGGAAAAACGTGTAGGTTTTAGGCTTTCAACCAAAGATGTATTTTTAAATATTGCCGGTGGATTAAAAGTTACCGATACAGCAACGGATTTATCTGTAATTTGTGCCGTTTTATCCTCCGATGTTGACAGACCAATACCCAAAGGTACCTGCTTTGCAGGCGAAATTGGCCTTTCTGGCGAAATCCGGGCAACTGGTCGTATTGATCAGCGAATATCTGAGGCAGAAAGGCTAGGTTTTAAACGAATTTTTGTTCCTAAACAAAAGAAACAAACGATCAGTCAGCAAAACATAGAAGTTATTGAAGTTGATAAAGTTGAAAATGCATTTTCTAAATTATTCAAGTAAAAAATTAAAAAATTTCTGAATCAATATATTTATCTTTGTTTGATTCATTCGCATCTGAAATATCCACACAATTATCTTCCTCAATAAAGCCAGCAGGCTTTTCAAACCGGTCTGATTTGTAAATATTCAGTGTACTATCATCATATACTTTATTCATAAACTTAGCCCAAACAGGTAAAGCCATGTTAGCCCCTTGACCTAGGAAAATACCATCAAAATGAATAGAACGCTCCTCAGCTCCAGTCCATACTCCTCCAACCAAATTAGGTGTTACACCCATAAACCAACCATCCGATTGGTTTTGGGTTGTTCCTGTTTTGGCAGCAATATTGGCATATATTTTATAGGGATAACCTTCAGAACGAAGCCGATTAGCAGTTCCTCTTCTGTAAACTCCTTCTAGCATACTAAGCATTTTATAAGCAGTGATCTCATCAATAGCTTCCTTTTTTTCAGGGATAAAAGTGGCTAATACATTACCATTTTTATCCTCAATTTTAGTCACAAATATGGGTTGTGTATAAACTCCTTTGTTAGCATAAGTGCTATATGCCCCAACCATTTCGTAAAGCGTGAGGTCAGCAGTTCCTAAAGCGATAGAAAGCACTTCAGGAATATAACTTTTTATCCCCATATTTCGGGCAATTTCAATTACCCCTTGTGGGCCAAATTTTCCCATTAACCAGGCGGTAATATTATTTAATGAATTTCTTAGTCCAAATCTTAGCGACACATATCTACCATAATACTCTGAATGACCGCTTTTTGGAGTCCACTGTGTACCATATTTGTCGGTTAAAGTAATTGTTACATTGGGTACTTGATGACAAGGTGAATAGCCTTCACGCATGGCAAGGGTATATAAAAAAGGTTTAAATGTCGATCCAATCTGACGTTTTGCTTGAGTTACATTATCGTATTGAAAATGTTTGTAGTCAATTCCTCCAACATAAGCTTTAACATAACCCGAATGCGGATCCATTGCCATAAAGCTCGACCATAAAAAGTGTTTATAATATTTTATAGAATCTAGTGGTGTCATGGTCGTGTCTATATCACCATTCCAACTAAAAACGGTCATTTCAGTTGGAATATTAAAACTTTTTTCAATCTCCTCCATCGATAAATTTTGGTTACGAAGAACACGGTATCTTTCACTACGTCTAATAGCACGTGTTAAAATATTCTCAAGCTGCTCTTCGTTTAAATCAGAAAAGGGTGCTGTTTTTTGTCCATTCTTTTCATTATCAAAAGCAATTTGCAAATCATTCTTTAAATGATCTGTAATGGCTTCTTCAGCATACAACTGCATTTTAGAATTTAGTGTAGTATGAATTCTTAAACCATCCTTATATACATCATAGTTTTCACCATCGGGTTTAACATTTTTGTTACACCATCCATAAAGTGGATTTCTTGCCCATTCAACACTATCTTCTTGAAAAGATTCAAGGTTATAGTAGCGTTCTCGAACAGGTTTATTTTTACTTAGTGTGGAACGCAAATATTCTCTAAAGTATGTTGCTGAACCTAATTTATGATCAACCTTCTGATAGCTTAGTTCTAGGGGTAATTGTTTTAATGAATCATATTCTTGCGAAGAAAGCCTGTGGTTACGCATCATTTGATAAAACACAACGTTTCTTCTGTGGATTACAGTGTCAGGTCTTCGCAAAGGATTAAAAAGAGAAGAATTCTTTGCCATTCCTACCAAAGTAGCTGCTTCTTCAATTTTTAATTCATTAGGACGGCAACTAAAATAAACATTTGAGGCTGATTTAATTCCAACCGCTAAATTCAGGAAATCATACTGATTAAAATACATTGCAATGATTTCTTCCTTAGTATAGCTTTTTTCAAGTTTTACAGCAATTACCCATTCTCGAAACTTAAGGGTTGCAAATTGAAATGGATTATTAAAACTTTCTCGAGGAAATTGCATTTTAGCTAATTGTTGGGTTATGGTGCTACCGCCACCAGAACTTTTATCACCTCCTAAAATTGTTTTTACTATAACTCGAATAATACTTCTAAAATCAATGCCTGAATGGGTATAAAATCGTTCATCTTCGGTTGCTATTAAGGCATCAACTAGATATGGCGACAGTTCAGAAAACTCAGTTTTTGAGCGGTTTTCTCTAAACCAAGTGCCAATAATAACTCCATCTTCAGTATATATTTCAGTAGCTAAGCTACTTTGCGGATTTTCTAATTCCTCAAATGTGGGCATAAAGCCTAAGTTTCCTTTTGAAATATTTACAAACAGAACTATTGCAATTAAAAAAGGTAAAAGAATAATGGACCAAATAAGAATGCGGTTTTTTAAATTAACAGCAGATGTTTTTTCCATACCGGATTGTTTAGTAGTTTTTCTTAGAAATTAATTCAAAGAGTATAATTAACGAAATTTTGCATAAAAATAGTAAACCTGTACAATTTTTACGCATTCATTCGTAAAATCATTACAAATAGTGAAAGCTTCATAATAGCGTATGTTTTTTGTGAGAAATAGCAACAAATTTTGAGGGTTTGGTGTTTTGAATAGTAAATAAATTTTGATCATATATATAATAATGACTTAATTTGCGAAAATTTTTGAAGAAAAACATTGTTTATATGCAAGATAATTTAGTAATCGTTGAGTCACCTGCGAAGGCAAAAACCATTGAGAAGTTTTTAGGGAAAGATTTTTTGGTGACATCAAGTTTTGGACATATTAGAGACTTATCGAAAAAAGATTTTGGTATTGATATTGAGAATAATTATGAACCTAATTATCAAGTATCAACTGATAAAAAGAAAGTTGTTACCGAACTGAAGAAATTGGCGAAAAACGCTAAGATGGTATGGCTAGCTTCTGATGAAGACCGCGAAGGAGAAGCCATAGCTTGGCATTTATATGAGGTGCTTAAACTTGACCAATCGAGAACAAAACGAATTGTTTTTCATGAGATTACAAAAGAAGCTATTTTAAAAGCAATAGAAAAACCAAGAGACATTGATATTAACTTGGTTAATGCTCAGCAGGCTCGGCGCGTACTTGACCGCCTTGTTGGTTTTGAACTTTCTCCTGTTCTTTGGAAAAAGGTAAAGCCTTCTCTTTCTGCCGGGAGAGTGCAGTCTGTTGCAGTTCGATTGTTGGTTGAGCGTGAACGTGAAATAATTGCGTATAAATCGCAGTCTTCATTTCGAGTTCAAACGAATTTTATAAAATCAAACGAAAAAGTAATTGATCTTAAAGCAGAATTAAATACGCGATTTAAGCAAGAAAAAGAAGCAGAAGATTTTTTAGTGCAATGTAAAGATGCAAATTTTTCAGTTTCTGATGTTACTAAGAAACCTGCAAAAAGAACTCCATCGGCTCCTTTTACTACATCGACATTACAACAAGAGGCGAGTAGAAAATTTGGCTATTCAGTTTCTCAAACCATGACAATTGCTCAAAAACTTTATGAGGCTGGAAAAATCACTTATATGAGAACAGATTCAGTTAACCTTTCTGATACTGCAGTATCCGGAACTGCTGCTGAAATTGAAAAGGAGTTTGGAGAAAAATATTTAAAAATCAGAAAATACAAAACCAAAAGCAAAGGAGCACAAGAAGCTCACGAAGCCATTAGACCAACCTATATGAATAAGTCAACTGCTACGGGTAGCTCCAGCGAAAAAAGACTTTACGAATTAATTTGGAAACGAACGATGGCCTCACTAATGAGTGATGCTGAACTTGAAAAAACGACCATAACAATTGATGTGTCAGATAGTAGTCATAAATTTCAGGCCCAAGGAGAAATGGTTAAATTCGATGGTTTTTTGAGATTGTATATGGAATCAACCGATGATGAGGAGGAAGAATCAGCAGAAGGTCTTTTACCAAAAATTACTTCAGGAGAAAATCTGCAATATGATAAAATTACTGCAATAGAAAAATTTACTCTTCACCCGCCTCGATACACAGAAGCTAGTTTAGTTAAAAAACTTGAAGAGCTTGGAATAGGGAGACCATCAACTTATGCACCAACCATAAGCACAATCCAAAACCGGGGATATGTTATTAAGGAAGATCGGGCAGGGAAAGAGCGAACATACCAATATCTAGTTGTTGATGCTAGTGGATTTACGAAAGAGACACGAAACGAGACTTTCGGTACTGAAAAGAGCAAAATGTTTCCTACCGATATTGGCATGGTTGTGAATGATTATTTACTTCAACATTTCAAGAAGATTCTTGATTTTAATTTTACCGCAAAAGTGGAGAAGGAATTTGATGACATTGCTTTAGGAGGCATGGTTTGGAATGAAATGATCAATGATTTTTACAGACCATTTCACGAAACAATTCAGAGTGCTCTTGAAATTTCAGGTCGTCAAAGTGGTGAGCGCCAGTTAGGTGAAGATCCTAAAACAGGAAAGCCGATTGTGGTAAAAATTGGTAGATATGGGCCGATGGCTCAAATTGGAAACATTGAAGATGAAGAAAAACCACAATATGCCGCAATGCGTCGAGATCAGCATCTTGAAACGATATCGCTTGAGGAAGCTTTAGAATTGTTTAAATTACCAAGAGATATAGGAGAATTTGAAGGTAAGAAAGTAACTGCTGCTATAGGTCGCTTTGGTCCATATATCCGTCACGATAATAAATTTTATTCACTTAAAAAAGATATTGATGATCCTTACTCTGTTGAACTTGACAGGGCTCTTGAACTAATTAGTGAAAAGCGTGAAGCGGATAAGAATAAACTTATTAATGTTTATGAGGGAGAAAAAGGGGAAATTCAAATATTGAATGGAAGATATGGTCCTTATATAGCTTATAATAAAGAAAACTATAGAATTCCCAAAGGGAAGGAGGCCAAAGAAGCAAAGGATTTAACAATTGATGATTGCATTGAGATTATCAAAAAGGCACCGGCAAAAACAACGCGCAAGAAAAAGAAATAATCCTATGATTGAATTAAAAGATTATTTTGACTCAATTGGTCATGAACTTAATGTAAGCAGGTATAAGAAGGGTACCTATGGAGAATCCGTTCAAGCAAATGACCCCTTTAAAAAGGGTGCTGATTTTCAAATAGCCCTTATTGGTATTGCTGAATCGCGAAATGCATATGGGGGATGCTTTGATTCAGGGAATGATATCATTCGAAGCTATTTCTATAATTTAGCGGAAATACCGCGAATTAAAATTGCTGATTTGGGAAATCTGAAACTTGGCAAGCAAGTAAAGGACACTTATGCTTCAATTAAATTCATTTCAGAAAAACTTTTAAAAAAGCAGATAATCCCGCTTTTTTTTGGAGGATCTCAAGATTTAATTTTTCCGGTTGTGGAGGCTTTAAATGAAATGCAACAAGAAACAGAGCTCACTGTAATCGATTCTAAACTTGATATTCTTGATAATGAATTTCATTCAAATAGTTTTTTAAATCAGATTAAGAATAAATTTGGTAAAAAAACGTTGATCTCCTTACTGGGCTATCAGTCGTATTTTGTAAGCAACGATGAATTAAAAGAGGGTTATAAATTTAATTGGAATTTATGTCGATTGGGTTCGGTGCGAAACAATTTTACCCAAATTGAACCTGTTCTTAGAGATTCTTGTGTCGTTTCTTTTGATATTTCAAGCATACGGCAAAGCGAATCACCGGCGTCCTCCTTTTCAAGTCCAAACGGTTTTTATGCCGATGAAGCATGCCAATTGGCTAATTTGGCTGGTTTAAGCGACAAACTTAAAGTTTTTGCATTAGCCGAATACCAGGAAGAGAAAGATATACACGAACAATCAGCCCATTTATGCGCACAAATACTGTGGCATTTTTTATATGGTGTTTCACAACGGAAGAGTGATTATCCAAAAAAGAATTTGGAATTGTATAAAAAAATCTTTGTGAAGCTTGAGAAAATTGATTCTGATTTGGTTTTTTATGAAAACATAGAAAACAAAAGATTTTGGGTTGAAATACCCATGAATAACAATAAAACAAAGATTATTTCCTGCAGCGAAAATGATTATCAAAAAGCATGTAATAATGAAATACCCGATCGAATATGGCAGAATATTAGCCGATATTTAAAATAAACTTTTCATTATTTATACTACCTTTACATATAAATCGTTTAATATTTTGCAAATTAATTAATAAACTTGCTTAGCGATATTATTTTTGTTTAATTTACCATCTAATCCATGTAGATAAAAGAATTGCAGATAGCCAATGCGTATAAAATATTTACTTATCATAATAAACATTATCTTTTTAGGTGATCTATCAGCTCAAAATGGTAATTTTTCGAGTTTACCCATGTTTAATCAAATGTATTATAATCCTGGTTATGCTGGAGATGGTAATGACATTGAGGCTCGATTATTGGTTCGTAATCAATGGATGGGTATGCCGGGAGCACCAAACACAGTAACATTTAATGTTGATGCACCTTTTAAGCTTTTTGGGCAACGACATGGAGTTGGTTTATCTATTGGGCAAGATGAAATAGGAAATTTTTTAAACACGGATGTAAATATTTCGTATGCATATAGGAAAAGTTTAATGCAAGGAGAATTTGGATTGGGTATAGGTGTAAATATGATAAGTCACACATTTAAAACGGATTGGCTCGATCCATTGGGTACAAATGGAGCAGGGGATAATTACATACCTCAAGATGCAAGCCAAGAACCTCTACTTTTTGATGCAAATATAGGATTGTATTATAAAGCTGACAATTTATATTTAAGCGTGTCAAGCCGAAATTTTTTAGGAAGTAGAGTAGAGTATCTTCAAAGTTCAACAGCAGGGACAGAAGGAACTGCTTCGGGGTCAAAACAGCTTTTAGTGGGGCAACAGGTTTATTTTAGTACAGGATATGATTATCAATTACCGAATCCAATGTTCTCGGTTCAACCTGGAGCTTTTGTGGCTACAGATTATGCATCAACGCAAATAAGCGTCTCAAGTTTAGTTACTTATAATAAGAGATTTTTTGGAGGTTTATCATACAAACCAACAGATGCTATTTCAATTATAGCTGGTATTGACTTGCCTAGTGGCATTCATGCAGCTGTAGCATATGATGTTACAACATCACGTATAATAAAGTTTAGCACTGGTTCGTTTGAATTTATGGCAGGCTATTCATTTAGTTTAGATATTGATAAAGATAACAGAAAGTATAAGAGTGTAAGGTTTCTTTGATTTGGTTTTTAAAATTATTTTGCTCATTTTTATATTTTAAAATATTCGGATATACTATGAAAAAACTAGCAATTATAAGTGCCGCATTACTTGTTTTTATAGGTTGCGCAAATTACGAAGGCGGTGAACTTACAGGTGTTCAAGATAGAGCTCCATGGTATGCAGCTCCGCCCAATGGTATGGTTTTAGTTGAAAAAGGAAGCTACCGTATGGGACCGAATGATCAAGATGTTCCTTGGGCGTCCACAGCACAGTCAAAAGTTGTTTCAATTGCAGCTTTCTGGATGGACGAAACTGAAATTACAAACAATGAGTATCGCCAATTTGTATATTGGGTGCGGGATTCATTAGCTTACCGTCTTCTTGGTGAACAAATTGATGAGTATCTAATTTCTGAAGATCTATACGGCGAAGAAATCGACCCCCCTTATATTAATTGGGAGAATGAGATTATTTGGTCGGGAGAAGAAGAGAATGAAATCTTAGAAGATTTGTATTATCCGGAGCATGAAAGATTTTACAGAATGAGAACTATTGATCCACGAAAACTTAATTATGAGTATTTTTGGGTGGACTATAGGCAAGCAGCTGCTAAATTTACATTTGAGAATGAAAATAGACGCCATTATAATTATAAAACAGGACAATATGATGGTGAAATAATTGATTTAGAAGGTAAAAAAGTACCAATTAAAGATAGAAGTTCATTTATAATGAGAGATATGATAAATGTTTATCCTGACACCTTATGTTGGATAAGTGATTTTACATATTCGTATAATGAACCAATGGCCAATATGTATTTTTGGCATGCTTCGTATGACAATTATCCTGTTGTTGGAGTTAATTGGAAGCAAGCAACTGCATTTAGTAATTGGAGAACTCATTATATGAATTCTTACCTTAGAAGTAATGGTGAATTCTTTGTTCAAGATTATCGCTTACCTATGGAATCTGAATGGGAATATGGAGCTAGAGGTGGTATGGATTTAGCTGTATATCCATGGGGTGGACCTTATACTAGAAATGATATGGGTTGTTTCCTAGCAAATTTCAAACCACTAAGGGGTGATTACGTTGATGATGGAGGTCTTCATACAGTTGAAGTAGGTATTTATGAGGCAAATGACATGGGTCTTTATGATATGGCGGGAAATGTTTCCGAATGGACGGCAAATGCATTTGATGAGAGTGCATATAGCTTTACGCATGATTTAAATCCTTATTATACATATAATGCATTGTCAGATGATCCTCCAGCGCTTAAAAGAAAAGTTGTTAGAGGTGGATCTTGGAAAGATATTGGATATTATTTGCAGAATGCTACTCGAACATATGAATATCAAGATACAGCTAAAGCCTATATTGGTTTCCGTTGTGTAAGAACTTTTATGGGATCAGATGATACTGGAGCCAGATCGAATGTGTATTAATTCAAGAATTTGTTAAGAACTAAAACTATTTAGAATCATGTTTAGTATAACGGAAGTTGTTGAGAGTAAAGGCTATAAAAATTTCATGAAATACGTTTATGGCTGGGGTGCATCTGTAGTGTTAATTGGAGCTCTTTTTAAAATTCAGCACTTTCCTGGGGCATCATTTATGCTTACAGCTGGGTTGATAATTGAAGCACTAATTTTCTTTTTCTCCGCTTTTGAACCACTGCATGAAGAGCTGGACTGGACATTAGTTTACCCTGAACTGGCTGGTTTGACCGATGAGTTTGATGACGATGAAGCTCAAGTTAGAAGATTTGATCGAGTTCAGGAAATGCCTCAAGTAATAGGCGTACCTGTAGGTGGCGAAGCTGTTGCTGCCGGCGGACAAGAAGGGGCTGCTGTTGCAGGTGGCGGCGGATCAGGAGTTTCTTATGGCGGTGGAGGAAGTCCTTCGGCATTGCTTAAATTCGACGAAATGCTTGAAAAAGCTGATATAGGTCCTGAGATATTCGATAAATTAGGACAAGGCCTTAATAATCTTAACAAAACAGCCGAAAAGCTTAATGATATGGGTGATGCTGGTGTTGTTACAAAAGATTTTGTTTCAAAAATGCAAGGTGCATCTGAATCTGTTGGAAAACTAGATGATACATATCAAAAATCTTCAGAGGCGTTAAGTGCATCGGTTAGTAATTTATCGGAATCTTATGCGAAAAGTGCTTCAACTTTTGATGAATCAAGTGTTCAGCTAACTGAAGCTTATACTAGTTTTGCCGATAAATTAACAAACGAGATTGAAACTGTAGGGAATGAAGGTAATGCGTATACAAATAAGTTAGGTACATTAAATTCAAATTTGGCGGCTCTTAATTCTGTTTATGAATTGCAAGTTAAAAACTTAAATGAACAAGTTGATTCGGCGGATAAATATTATTCTGGTATTAAGGGTGTGGTTGATAATTTAAATCAGACCATTGAAAATACCGACAAACTTAATACGGGTGTAAAAGAATTAGAAAGTAATATAGCCTCCCTAAATAGTATTTATGGGAACATGCTATCGTCTCTTAATTTTAATAAATAAGAACTTAAGTACCCATGGGTCACGGTAAGGAAACTCCAAGGCAAAAAATGATAGGTCTTATGTACCTGTTCTTAACTGCAATGTTAGCTTTAAATGTATCGAAAGAAGTACTAAACTCATTTATTTTAGTGGGTAATAGCTTAGAGAAGACAATTGAAAACTATAAATCTAAAAATGATAAAGTTTACAATGAGTTTGACAAGGCGCATATGCAGAATCCTGAAAAAGTAGGTCCGTGGAAAGATAAAGCCGATCAAGTAAAAAAGAAAGCAACTGAATTAATTGATGCGCTCGAACAACATAAAATAGATTTGGTTAAATATGCTGAAAGTGATGATGCACCTTCAATAGCTACTGGAAAGTTTGATATTGGTAAGCTGGTTCAGAAGGATAACATTGACAAAGGAGGGGAGTATTTTGGGGAGTTGGGAAAGAAAAATGGTGAGAAAATTGAAAAACAAATTGATGAATATAGAGAATTATTGGTAAGCATTATTCCAGATTCTCAAAAGGCATTAAAGCATACTATTGAAACCACATTGGAAACGGAAGGACATGATGCTGGAGATCTAGGTACTATAAGCTGGGTTAGTCATACATTTGAACACATACCACTTATTGCTGACTTTGTTATGCTAGCAAAGCTTCAAACGGATGTTAAGAACATGGAAACAGATGCTATTAATTATCTTTTTGGACAAATTAGTGCTGGCGATTTTAAGGTAAATAAAATTGATGCTGTTGTAATTGCCAAATCAAATTATGTAATGACTGGAAGTGATTATAGTGCTGATGTATTTATTGCAGCATACGATTCAACTCAAAATCCGGAGGTTTATGTTGGAGAATTTAAAAATTTAGGAGAAGGAAAGTATGAAATACCAGACAATGCTCAGAAATTGGATGTTGTGAATGGAAAAGGTGTTTATATTCAGCCTGGAAAAGTTGTTGGAGAAAAAAAATGGGGAGGATTAATAAAATTAATAAAACCAGATGGAGGGGAATCATATTATCCGTTTAAAACTGAATATCAGGTGGCAAAATCTAATGTAGTAATATCTCCTACAAAAATGAATGTATTTTATACTGGAATTGATAATCCAGTTGACATTTCTGTGCCAGGCATTCCATCTACAGATATTATTCCGAGAATAACAAGAGGAGCGAGAATAACTAAAGTAGCCAATGGATATGAAGTTAGACCATCGGTTCGAAAAGGTAAGGTTAATGTGCTGGTATATGCTACTATTGAAGGAGCACAAAAGCTAATGGGAAGCATGGAGTTTAGAATCCGAACGGTTCCTCCTCCAATTGCAAAAGTAATGGGGCAATCCAGCGGGTCAATATCAAGAGCGATGTTAAGCAGTGCTCCGTATTTATATGCAGAATTAGAGGATTTCTTGTTTGATTTGAAGTTTGAAATAACTGAATTCACGATGGTTTCTCAAGAGGGAATATATACAAATGAGATGAAAACTAAAGGCAATAAATTCTCAAAGGAACAAAAAGATGCCATTAAAGGATCGAAAAAAGGTTCAAGAATAACAATTGAGAATATTGAGGCGCGTGGACCCGATGGTAGAGCAGTACCATTATCGCCGATTGTATTTAAACTTAAATAAAAATTGATTATGAGAAGGTATATATTGGTTTCAGTATTTTTAGTAGCTTGTATGTTTACTATGAATAAAGAGAGCGAAGCGCAAGTTCTAGATGGAATTTATGTGAAAGAACATGTTCCTGCTAGAAAGCAAGTTCCCTATAAGTTTTTACGCGAGGCAGATGTGATGTGGACAAAGCGTATTTGGAGAATCATTGATTTAAATGAAAAAATTAATCATCCATTATATTATCCTACAACTAGAATAGGTGATAGAATGAGTTTAATTGACTTGATGCTTTGGGGTATTAATACTGAAGGTATAACACCATATGATGCTACTGAGGATGATAGATTTACGCAACCTATTACAAGGAGTCAGATTGAAGTTGCTTTTGGTGCTGTTGAAGAAACAAGAACGTATACTGATGAGAGTGGAAGTGAGGTGAGTACGACCTTTAAAAATGAGATAAATAGTAGCGAAGTAAAACAATATATTGTAAAAGAAGATTGGTTTTTTGATAGGCAGCATTCAATTATGGATGTTAGGATAATTGGACTTTGCCCAGTTCGTTTTTATACTAAGGATGATGGGACTGGTGAAGGCGAAGCAGAAACGCGTATAGCTCCTGTGTTTTGGATTTATTTTCCTGAAGCGCGAAGAATATTTGCGAACCATGAAGTGTTTAATCAATATAATGATGCTGAAAGAAGGACTTTTGATGATATATTCTTCAAAAGAAAATTTAATAGCTATATAGTACAACAAACCAATGTTCATGATGACAGAAAAATTTCTGCTTATACATTAGGTTTGCAAAGTTTACTTGAAGGTGAAAAATTAAAGAAAATGATTAATGATTATGAGCAAGATTTATGGAATTATTAAATTTTTAGCATAAAAAAAACCGGTCTTATGGCCGGTTTTTTTTATGCTAAAAATTTAATTAAATGAACTTATTTTTCTTTTGAGTTTTAATATCGTTTACAAAAAGTTTTATTTGTTGTTCTTCTTTTTTATTACATATTAAAAGAGCATCATCGGTATCTACTACAATGTAATCTCTTAAGCCTTGCACAACCACTAGTTTATCGTTGGGTGCTTTTATAATTGTATCTTGGGTATCATAGATCATTACATTTTTACTGGTAATAGCATTATTATTTTCATCTTTATCAATATGCTCAAATAATGATGTCCATGTGCCAAGATCCGACCAACCAAATTCCGATCCTAAAACAAATACATTTGAAGCTTTCTCCATAATGCCATAATCAATAGAAATATTGCGACATGCTGGATATATTTCAGCAATAGCCATAGACTCCTCATTAGTAGCAAAAAGTTCAGCTTTCTCACTAAATGAACTGTAAATATCATCAAGGTGAACTTGAAAAGCTTTTTGAATAGCTTGGATTGACCAAATAAATATACCTGCATTCCAATAAAATTCTCCGCTTTCAACAAAAAACTTTGCCATTTCCAGATCTGGTTTTTCAGTAAAGGTCTTTACTTTTTCAATTGACCCGTCACCGATTTTATCCGTATCTTTATTTATTTGTATATAGCCATAACCAGTATCGGGACGGCTTGGTTCAATGCCTAATGTAAGCAATGATGTATTATCAGATACAAACTCAAAGCTTTTTTCAATCGTTTCAATAAATTTTTGTTCGTTTAGTATTAAATGATCAGAAGGGGCAACTACGATTTTTGCATTTGGATTGATTTTTTGTATTCGAAAGTTTGCATATGCTATGCAAGGGGCGGTGTTTCTACGTGCAGGTTCCAATAAAACCTGATCGTTTTTAATTTCAGGCAATTGTTTCAGCGTAATTTCCTTATATTCTGAACTAGTTACAATAAAAATGTTTTCTTTTGGACAGATCTTTGCAAATCGATCAAACGTTTGTTGTAAAAGTGTTTTACCAGTTCCAAGTATATCAATGAATTGTTTTGGGTATGATGATCGGCTCATGGGCCAAAAGCGGGTTCCAGCACCTCCAGCCATAATAACACAAAAATTATTTCTATTCATAATTATTTATTATTCAATATGTTAAAATCAAAATTATTATTTATTACAAATATACTAAATGATATTATCATGATCTAATATTCTATGGGTTTCCATTCCTTATGCATGCCTACTTTTGCATAAAAACAAAGTGAAAATGGGTTTATTGTATAGTAAGGGACAAGGATATTTTAAAACACTGCTATTTTTGTATATTGCATTTAATTTTTCAGCTATGAACAGAATAATTAATTAGTGAATGAATTTGTTTTATCATATTGGTAAGTATTTTGTATTTTTATCTAAAGTATTTGCAAGACCAGAAAAGCATTCGGTTTGGTTTAAGCACTTTGTTAAAGAAATTGAAAAACTTGGAGTAAGTTCTATTGGAATAATCATTTTAGTTTCAGTTTTTATTGGTGCTGCAATAACAATTCAGATGGCTTATAACATTACCAGTCCTTTGGTACCTGATTATGTTATTAGTTTAACCACGCGTGATACCATGTTACTTGAGTTTTCATCAACTATTATTTCCTTAGTACTTGCTGGTAAAGTGGGATCGAATGTTGCTTCGGAGATTGGAACAATGCGAGTCACAGAGCAAATTGATGCACTGGAGATTATGGGAATTAATTCATCAGCATTTCTTGTATCTCCAAAAGTATTTGCGTTTACATTTTTTATCCCATTCTTAGTTATTATTAGTATGTTCGTGGGTGTTGGTGGCGGGTGGCTATCCGCTGTTTTTACTGATGCGTTGTCATATCAAGATTATGTAACAGGAATACGATATTTTTTTATTCCTTATTATGTCGCTTATTCAATAATTAAGTCTTTAGTTTTTGCGTTCTTAATTATTACGGTTTCTTCGTATCAAGGGTATTATGTATCAGGTGGGGCATTAGAGGTAGGCCGGGCTAGTACAAGAGCCGTAGTGTACAGTAGTGTTTTAATTTTGATGTTTGACTTAATATTAACACAATTGCTATTATCATGATTGAAGTAAAAAGTATTGATAAGCTATTTCATAATAAACATGTACTTAAAGCTGTTTCAACGGTCTTTACTTCAGGAAAAGTAAACATGGTTATTGGAAAAAGTGGTTCAGGAAAAACAGTTCTTTTAAAATCGTTAGTTGGTTTGCACACCATTGATTCCGGCTCAATTTTATTTGACAATATTGATTTTACAAAGTTAAAACAGAAAGAAAAAATTAAAATACGCAAACAAGTGGGTATGCTTTTTCAAGGGAGTGCACTTTTTGATTCCGCTACCATCGAAGAAAACGTAATGTATCCCATGGACGTTTTTACCGACCTGAGTAATCTGGAAAAACTTGAAAGAGCAAATTTCTGCCTTGATCGGGTTAACCTAAAGGGGGCAAATGCATTATTGCCTGCGGAATTAAGTGGTGGGATGCAAAAACGTGCCGCTATTGCTCGTGCAATTGCATTAAACCCAAAATATTTATTTTGCGACGAACCTAACTCTGGATTAGACCCTCAAACAGCCATTGTTATTGATGAACTTATTCGTGAAATAACCTATGAATATGGTATTACCACCGTGGTTAATACGCATGATATGAATTCAGTTTTTGGCATTTCTGATACCATTGTTTATATTCATGAAGGACAGTCGTGGTGGCACGGTACACGTGACCAATTACTATGTTCTGGAAATGAAGAATTGGATGCATTTTTATTTTCTTCTGAAATAATGAAACGGCTAAAACCCAAATCTTAAAATAGGCTCTGTCCATACATTTTAGTGTTTTATTTTAGCCGTTGTAGTTATACATAATTTATGAGTGTTTTTATGCCATTCAAAAAATATGACTAAACAACGAGTTCTTTTGACTAAAGGAGGAACCTAAAATACAATCATGTCGTAACACTATTTAGTGTAAAGCACCAATATTATGTTTCATTGGTATTATTGATGCTTTTAACTAAGATATAATGAGAATCATCAAAAGCGTTGTTTTTAGTATCGATTTTATTATATATTTGCAAGTGTTGTTAATAACTTGTGTAAAACTGTATAGCAACCGGACTTTGTTTGAATAATTCAATATAAAATATTATGAGGAAACTTACACTAATTTATGCCTTAATATCCTTCGTTTTATTATCTGTTGCTCAAGAAAACCGTTACTGGGTAAATGGATCGGGAAAATGGCAAGATAAATCTCATTGGGCACTAACTTCTGGTGGTTTGGGTGGTGCAGATATTCCAACCGAAAAAGAGAATGTGTTTGTTGATGCCAATTCGGGTTTAACCGTAAAAGATGTCATTTATATAAAGCAACTGATTAAAACTAAAGATTTTACGCTTAGTTCTCCGGTACGAATAAAGGGTAAAAGAAATATTATTATTGAAGGATCAGTAAAAGTTTCTGATAAAGTTCAACTTAGAAAATTTAAAGGGGATTTTGTTTTTGCATCCTCAAAGAAACAAAGCATTGATATTCCTGTAAAATTAAACTCAAATATTGTTTTTAATGGTAAGAATGGAACATGGAATTTTGAATCAGATATTAATACAAAACGAGATATCATTCTTGAGAAGGGTACTGTAAATACCAATGATAAAACGGTTAAAGCCCTTGCATTTTCTACAATAGGTTCTAAGCCAAGAGGCTTAAATTTAGGAAAATCGGAGATTATTGTTGAGAATTGGAATTTTGCTGAAAGTAAGAATTTGGAGTTTGATGCGACAAAATCTAATATACAAATCACAAATGATTTTCAAGAAAACTTTAAAACTAAAGGGCTTGTTTATAATAGTATTGGGCAAAGTTCTGGTAAAGCAGCACCTTCATATACAATGTGGGCTACCCCTCAGGATCCTCTATGTCCAATTAATGCACCTGATCCATTGAATCCAGCAAAACGATATGGTTCAATAACAATTACTTTTTCAGACGCGGCAACTTATTATGTTAAGTTATTAAATGGAACTACAGGTATTGAAACCCAAAAAAGTGGAAATCCAGTTATTTTTAATACCCTAGAACCTGCTGATTATCTTATTTCATCAACTCTTAATAATGATTATTCTGGTCCTTATAAATTTGCAATCAATACAATAAATGACCGACCAGATGAGATGACAGCTACTATATACCTTTTAACACATGCTGATTGTTATGGGGATCCGATTGGTCTTACTGTTACTCCAGGTGGAGGTACACTTCCGTACGACGATGCAATTTTTTCTTGGTTAGGGGGATTACCTCCTGGTTTTTCAGCGTCAGGGAAAAACATAGTTGCTCCTAATCAGCAGATTTATTCTGCAACTATTTACGATGCAAATCATTGTGAATTTACCGCTCCTGATAATTATACATATTATTTGGGAAATGGCTGGAATGATTATGAAACTGGACCTAAAATAATAAAGGTTAATAATCTTTCACCAAAAGATGATTGTTCAACTCCCGGAAATACTGGCGAAATTGAAGTAAAAGGAGTAACTGGTGGAACACCTGATATTACTAATCCAAATCTTGATGTTACTGGTTATGGATATTACATTACTTCAACTGGAACACCTCCAAGTGGTGCAGGTGACTATCAAAAAGACTCAATATTTACAGGTTTGGCTGTTGGAACATATGATTTGTATGTTATTGATAGTAAAGGCTGTGAATTATCATACGGTTCAATTAATATAGGAACACAAAATGAACCAATAATTACTTTAAGTAATTCCTCTGCCATTATTTGCGCTGATTCCGATTACAATTTTTCTGGAAACAATGTTAATTACGAAGATTATATAGAATGGTCAACCTCTGGAACTGGAACATTTTCAAGTATATCTGACTTAAACCCAACGTATTTTCCAAGCGATGCTGATACTACTGCTGGATCGGTAATTTTAACGATGGAGGCTTTTGGATTGGAATCATGTAGTTCAGCGACAGAAAACTTTACTCTTACAATGGAGCCTGTTGCCAAAGCCAATGCAGGTGGACCAGCCACAATCTGTTCCGATGAAACTTACGATTTTGCAACCATATCAAGTGCAAGTAACGCTGCAAGTTTAGCCTGGACCACATCGGGTGATGGTAGCTTTGATGTACCTTCAGCATTAGAACCTGTT
>JAQICC010000182.1 GCA_027858735.1 Salinivirgaceae bacterium | reverse complement strand
TTTTTTTATCTTTACATTGAACTAAAAATAAATCAACAAAGATGGTGGGAAGTTTCGCAGTTCCGACAAGCGGTAAAAGTTAGTAGTTATTAAGCTTGCACTGCGTATCCACCAACGTTGGCAGCAAGGAGAATGAATTTTGAAGAAAACAATTTTTATTATATGCAAAATGAAAAAAGAATACTTATTAATATTTTTTTTAATGTTCATTTTATCTTGCGAAAAAAACAAGATAGATAATGAATATAAGTTAGAAAACCCATATGAATTACCTTGGAATACTAAGTTTATATCTTTTAAGGATAGTACATGTGGAAATCATGCGTATGGGTATAAGTTATATTACAAAGATTCATTATTAAGTGAGAAATGCGATGATTTTCGCGGTATTTGTATATGTGATTCTTTATTAGTAAATGATTCTATTCTACATTTACTATTAGAGGATCGAAATCATAGTTTTGTTTGGACCACAATAAATGGAGGCTATACATGGGAAGAATATAATGCAGGTCCTCCTGAATTTTTAAAATTTCATTTTGTAAATACAATGCTAACTTATTGTGTAACTTTCAACCAAAATGATTTATACTTCACTGGAATTGGAGAAAGTGATCTTTCTGTTTATAAAGCTAATTTGATTAATGGTACCCATTATATTCGAGATTTAGGTACAAATATTAATGATTTTGATTCAACTTTAATAAAAATAAATGATAGTGTTAAATATATTATTTTGTTTTAATAAATCCCAGCTGCCAACAGCATGGTATAACGCAATGCAAACCAGTTAGTTGTATTCAAACAAGGTAGTTATCTGGGCAGGTCGCTGTTTAAACTTTTTCATGGCAACATAACTTTTGTACTTAATAAAACTGTATCGTTACTTTTAAATGCAGTAATTTAATATATTTACATAAATGTACATTAAACAAAACGCACAACGGCTCGGACTGGTAGTTTAAACGCTAAGTACAAGTGGCAAAGTTAGTAGTTACTAATTTTGCACTGCGTATCCACAATCGTTGGCACTAATTAGGACAAAGACATTAGATGGATAATTTTTCTATAATTTATGAATACAAATACAGTCTATATGATAGTTCATTATGGACAATCTTTCCTATTTTGACATTTGGGGCAATTGGATTGTGCATCATATTTTTGGTAAAGAAATTTTTTAAAAGGTTCTCACTTTTTCGTCAAGCCTTTCTATTCTTTGGTTGGATATTTGTCATTTTTCCTTCAATAATGTTGGTTGTTTTTTTATTTAAAATGCCTTCTACAATAGAAAGTGAAAGAAAACTAAAGAATATGATTGAAAATAATTCTTATTTAAAGGTTGACGGAAGAATTGAAGATTTTAAGGCTGCTCAAGAAAGTCCTAATCATTTTGAAAGTTTCTCAGTTCAAGGAGTTAAATTTAGATATTCTGATTATGTATTAGACAATGGTTTTAATACAACTTCAAAGAAGAATGGACCAATCAATCGTAATGGGCAGTTGGTGCGCATTGGTTACGCTCGAAATGAATATAGAAATGTAATACTCAAATTAGAACTAAGCGATGAAAATAAATCAGACTGATATTAATATCCTTGATTTTATATTTGATCTAAAAATGGACAGGTACATCTAAATAATTTAGAAATCTCGTGCTCTACATTTTATGAATAACTAGTGCCAACAATGTGGTATAACGCAATGCAAACCAGTTAGATAACTGTAATATGTCAAGCTGTTTGGACTCAGCGCTGTTAAAAGTTTTTCATGGCAGCATATCTTCATTACATAATTAAGTTGTTTCGGGTTCTTTTAATTTCAGTTTATAATTATATTTACAAAAACGTACAAGGAAATGCGAATTTCCAATAAAATTAGCAATCCCGAGTACTCAGCGATTTTTCAATAGGTATTCATTTTAGTTTTTTTTATTTGAATCTAAAGTCAAGTTTAAAGTTATATAACCATGGAACTCTTGGGTCTATTCCTTCTGAAATTAATTTTTCCGGCAAGTTTTGATAATGTTTATGCAGGTTAAACTCTTTTGGTACATTATAGCATGTTACAATAATAGTATCATCTTTTACACTAATTGATCCATCGATTTTGTTTAATATTGCATTAGCTAAGTGGATTGCATTCCACCGATTGTATCTTTCGGGTAGGTGCTGCCTGAATTGACATGTTGCTGCCTGTGCTATCAAAGCCATGGACATTTTTCCATATCTTACATTCAGGTTAAATGTTGAAGCTCTATCAAAACCCATTGCCCCATCAAAGTTAAAGAAGTCCTCAATTGACCATCTTTCCCCATACTTTTCGCTCAGTAACATTGTTGCGGGTTTATCTGAGGTAGACAAAAACGATCTATAATTGTATTGCGATTCCATTTCCCCTTCTCTTTGTACCAACATTCTGTAATTGTCTTTGTGTCCGGCAAAATGAAATGTTGTTTCGGCAATTGCATAACCAGCCCATTGTCTTTCAAAATCTAGCGACCTTTCTATTTTCCGTATCTTATCTGAAGATATTGCCGGTATCAGAAAATCAAACTTTGTATCATGTTTCATATGCCTGACCAGCTCATTGGTAAAATGTTCTTTATCTGCCAAAATCAGAGCGTTTTTATCTATCCTGTTTACCATGTTTAATAATTCTATAGTGGTTTTGGTAGTATTAACCCCGGGACTGCCAATACCAAAACCTATAGGCTGGCCCGATTGGGTATCGAGGGCAAAGAAAGTTTGCAACATTTTTCTTGATGGCTCCGAAGGTTGTTTTTTTTTCATCGGCATTGTTCTTCGGGTTGTGGATATTATGCGATGGGGATCAATGGCTATTGTCCCTCCTTTATAATGTCCTCGGTTCAGCCTTATTAGCGCCAGTGTTTCTTGTAATGATTTTACCTCAGAAAAGGTGTGTTCGTCCAGTAGCTCATGTACCTGCTTATCGGTCACCAGAAAACCAAGGCCATTTAGTAATTCAAATCCTTGATGTGCAATGTAATTGGACTTTCTTACCCTGTTTTGGCAAATAGAAGCTTCATTGACTATTTGCATTGCAATGCGGGGTTCTATACTTGTATTGTCTCCTCCAGTATAGCCTTTGATTAAATCCCAACTTCCTATTCGAAGATGTTCTGCTACTAAAAACCATAAGCCAACCAGTGTGCTGTTTACTTTGTTGGACAAGTGTTCCCTAAATCCCCTTTCAATATCATCTTTATTAACCCTTGCAGTACAGATTTCCCGTTTTGTAAGTTGAATTTCAACTTCCTGTTTTTCTTTCTCTTTTGCCGGGTTCAGCGTATGAGTTTTTTTTGGAGCCCATATTCAGTTATTGTTCTTTCAACACTACGCTTGCTTACTGAGTAACCCATCTGACATAACTTCTGGGTTAGTATGTCGGTACTTGCATGGGGATCAAGAAAACGCATCCTTATTATCTGGTTTTCAAGCTCTTTCGTTCTTATTGGTTTTTTATCAGAACCGGGTTTCTTGTCCGCTATCGCATCAGAACCTCCTTGCTCAAAAAGCTTTAATAACTGATAATATCTTTGTTCTGTATATCCATATTTTTTAATTGCTTCATATACACCGATTGTACATTGCCCTTCAAATAGCATCGCTATTTTTATTGATAATTTATCCTTCGGATCAACAGAAAAATCCCTTCCCTTTAAACCCTTGATTAATATTCCATCTTTCATTTTTTATTGAAAGATAGGAAATATTATCATTCAAACTAACATTATATATGGCGGTTTGTTAACAAGTTTATTAACAAAAACAAAGATAAAAAAATCAATAAGTAATATATATAAGGTGCATAGCTAACTTAGTAATAAATTTAATGACTTAAAAGGTAAGCAAGCCACAGTATACACCGCCATATATATCATTCGTTTTTAAATAAGTCTGTGATTTGTAGATACAAAAAATAGTTTGTTAATTGTAGTAAATTAAAAGCTCTTTCATATACAGCAATCATAGGGTGGGGAGTATAAAACTTAGAATACTAAAATAAATATAGCCTGAAAAATCGCTGAAATCTCGGGATGACTGGTTGAAATGCAAGAGTAACGAAATTATTGGAGTTTTCTTGCTGAGACTAATTAGCATTATGTAGCTTTGGGATATTTTCGCCTGCACCCAATCCAAAAATTACACTTTTAAATTGTTGCGAAAACTGTGCAAAATCTTCTGACCACGGAAAAGGATTTTTAAGCTTAACAACATCTAAATTAAGTGCCTTGGCTTTCTCTAACATAATAACCGATAAGTCCTCATCATTCTGGGTTGAAGGAAAAATATCGGTATTCCCAATTTCGTGTTGCAATTGTTCTTGGCTACAAATATTTTTTATATTTTTTTTAGTTTCCACCAATAATAAATTCATATCATCATCGTCAAGGGCTCTCAATGTTATTAAAATTTCAGCTATTCCAGGGTTTACCCCTATTGTAGCCTACATTTTTATACACCAGAAAATTTCTAAGCTTAATCTACTTGGTATTATAATATCTTTTCTAGGAGTTTTAATGATTGTTCTTGGTATAATACTTTTATGTGGTGCGGTATTATCGGCTTTAGGCTATGCGGCTATAATTATACGTTTAACCAATAAGTATAACTCATTTACAATTATTAGCATACAAAATAGTATAAGTTTTCTTTTATTTTTATCCCTTTTCCTGATTTTTGATATCGAAAATTTTAAGCAAGCAGACCTCAATTATCGGATAATTATAAACCTTTTATATATAGCTATTCTTGGTTCATCATTGGCTTATGTTTTTTTTACTTTTGCAATAAAAAAGCTTGGAATTACAGTAGCAAGCTTGTTTACGAATACTATTCCGGTATTTATCGCAATTTTTGCATACTTTTTAATAGGTGAACATTTAAGCTTTTTTAAAATATTTGGTATTATTATAGTAATAATCGGATTATTTTTAGGTCAAAAAAAGTCAAAATACAAAAAGCTATTTTCGCCACATTCATAACTTATTTTGACCTACTAATCAATAAATAATTGCCTAACAAATTTACAATTCGTAAACCATTTAAAGCTTTTTTTGTTAAACAGATACACTATCGCCCGGGGAATAAAGCAACTTAATAAACACGCGATATTAATGGCTGACCAAGAGGAAAGAAATAAACAACTAGAAAAAGAACTTCAAGCTGCAAAGCAAGAGCTTTCAGATTTTAAACAAACCATGGCTAATTTTGATCTGCTGGTTAATAATCTGGATGAGTACGTTTGGTTCATGAACAAAACCTTGAAATTTTCGAACGTTAGTCCATCTGTGAAAAAAATTATTGGATATACTGAAACAGAATTCCTTAAAGGCAACCTGATTGAGGTTTTACATCCACAATCTGAAGATATTGTTAATAGAACCATTGCAAATAAAAAGGTTAAAAAATCAGACAACAAGAGTAAAAAATGGATAACGCAAATCAAGCACAAAAATGGAACGCTTATATGGATTGAATCTACCACCAATCCGATTCTAGATTCTGAAGGGAATTTTAATGGAACTATGGGTGTATCAAGAGATATATCAGCACAAGTTGAGTTGGAAAGAAAAATGCAAGAAAATGAGGTAAATCTTCAGGCACAAATTGACAATACATCTGACTCCATATGGTCAATTGATGATACTTACTGTATTAAAACATTAAATAATACATTTAAAACATACTTTAAATTAGCCTTTGCCATTGAACTAAATTCTGGCATGTGCATTATTAATTATTTACCCGAACCCTTTAGAACGCAATGGAAAGAAAGATACGATAGAGCACTAACGGGTGAGGAATTCACAGTTACAGATCAATTTAAATTTGATGATCTTCCTCAATATGTAGAGGTTAGTTTTAATCCCATCACCTTTAAGAACAAGGTTATTGGAGCCAGTGTTTTTTCACGTGATATTACGGCGCAAAAGCTTTCTGAGCAAAGCTTAATAGAAAGCACGGCAAACCTTTCATCAACAATTGAACATACAAATGCCCGCATTTGGTCAATCGACACAGATTACAATATAATTACCATCAACAAAAACTTTCATAATGATTATTATACCGCATTTAATGTTAAGCTTGAGAGAGGCGTTTTTGCATTAACAAACGTTCCTGAGCCAATTTATAATGTTTGGCATGATCGTTATACTCAAGTGCTCAATGGTAAAAGTATAAATATCAATGACGAATTTAATATTGAAGGTGTCCCTCTGTTTGTTGAAGTTTCTCTTAATCCAATAAGAATTAACGATAGAATAATCGGTGCAACGTGTTTTTCACGTGATGTAACTGAACAAAAATTGGCGGAACACGCACTAAAAGATAGTGAAGCACGATACAAATCTTTAGTCGACAATATTCCTAGTGTATCATATCGATGCCTTGCAGATACATACGCTACCATGAAATTTATTAGTAATGAAATTAAAACGCTTTCGGGTTACGATCCAGAAGACTTTATTGATAATAAAAAACGAAGTTACACTAACCTAATACATAAGGATGATAAAGAATATGTTGCCCTTTTAGTAATGGAGAAACTTGAAAATAAAGAAAGTTTTACCATTGAATACCGAATTATTGATAAATGGGGCAAGGTTAAATGGGTTCACAATAGAGGCAGAGGACATTATGGTGAAAATGGAACCTTGGGATATATTGACGGTTTAATTTCTGATATTACCATTCGGAAAAAAAGTGAACAAGAACTTCGGCAAAGTGAACAAAAATTCAGAACCCTTAGCGATGCTTCAATTGACATGCTATCGCTAAATTCCAAGTATGAAATATTAAAATACACTTCAGACATACTGGCAAAACAGCTTGATAATACTTTAGTTTTAGCCTATGCTGTAAATGACAAAACAAAAAAACTAAAATTTACCAATATTGCCGGTATACAAGCTAGTAAACACAAAGAACTATTACAAGTAGCTGGCGATAAACCGTTCAAACAAGAATTTCCTATCAAATCCGAGTTAATAGAAACGTATAAGAAGGGTGAATTTTTTGAATATAAAGATAGCTTTACAGAATATACGTCGAACCGTTTAAGCAAGTCTAAATCAGAAGATATTGACAAAGTATTGGATCTGAAAAAAATATATGCTATTGGTATTATTAAAGGAAATGAGCTTTATGGCATTATTCATTTTTTTTCTAAAAATGAAAACATAGTTGAAAACAAATCCTTTATTGAATCATTTGCTAATTTAACCAGCATTTTACTGCAACGCCAACAACTTATTGAAAATTTGTATCATAGTGAAGAAAAATTTCGTTCAATATTTGCAAACACCAGTTCCGCAATAACCATACAAGACAACAGTAAAATATATCTAATAAATAAAGCTTGGGAAGAAATAACAGGATATACAGCAGAAGAAGCTAAAACTCTAACTCCCATTAATTTAGTTCACCCCAATGAACGAGAACAAATATTGGAAATGACCCAAAAAAGACTAACTGGAGAAGCTGTACCAAGTAATTATGTGCTGCACATATCGGATAAACATTTTAACGAAAAATGGTTGGATTTATCTGCATCAGCAATAAATTATAAAGGTAAAAAGGCCGATTTAATAATTGCGAATGATGTAACTGAAAGAGTAAAGGCCGACCTTGAATTAAAAAAGTTTTCGACCGGTATCATGAATAGCCCATCAAGTATTGTTATTACAGATATTGATGGTACCATTGAATATGTGAATCCATATTTTACAGAAGCCACAGGATATACATTTGAAGAAGCTGTGGGTAAAAATCCGAATATTCTGAGTTCGGGGAATAATCCTATCTCCATGTATAAAGACATGTGGGATTCTATTTTAAAAGGTGAGGTTTGGGATGGCGAATTAGAAAATAAAAATAAAAATGGCCAGATCTATTGGGAAGCTGTTCGTATTGCACCAATATTTGATCAGAATAATATAATTGTAAATTTTATTGCAATAAAAGAAGACATAACCGAAAGAAAAAGAACCTTAGAACTAATTGAACAATCAGAAAACGATTTAAGAGATATTAATGCGAAGAAAGACAAATTTTTCTCCATTATTGCTCACGACTTACGCAGTCCTTTTTCAGGATTAGCAGGATTAACTCAAATACTTCTTGCATCACATAAAGAATTAAGCAATGAGGAAATTAACAAATATCTTTCGCTTATAAATCAATCAACTCAAAGTATTTTTAAACTGCTCGAAAATCTATTATCCTGGGCGAAATCACAAACGGGTAAAATGGAATTTAACCCAGAACCCGTAAATCTTCTTAAATTAGTAAATGAAACTATTTCAGTAATCGAAATATCAGCAAAAAACAAAAAAATAAACATTGAAGTTGCAATAAACAAAGATCAAACTGTTTATGCCGATGAAAATATGTTAAATACAATAGTTAGAAATATAGTTTCAAATGCCTTAAAATACACTACTAAAGATGGAAAAATAAAAATCTATGCTGAAGAAAAATCATACAAAAATAAAATAGTTTCGGTAATTAACATTGAAGATAATGGGGTTGGTATACCAAAGGATAAACAAAGCAAAATTTTTAATATTGAACATAACTATTCCACCAAAGGCACTGAAAAAGAATCGGGAACAGGTTTAGGGCTGATCTTGTGCAAGGAATTTGTTGAAAGACATGCCGGCGATATTTGGTGTAAAAGCAAAGAAAATAAAGGAAGCATCTTTTCTTTCACATTGCCAAAAAAATAATAGACTAAATTCGAAAACTCAATCCTATTAATTTCTAAAAATTGCATCAAAATACCTTACAAAAGACACCCCAAATTAATCCCTTTTCCATCATTACAATTTATTATTATCTTTACCCGTTAAATTGTCGGATTTTCGACATAATATCGAAGTAATTAATACCAATTGTATGACTTACGAATTTTCAAGGGGATGCCCCATTCATCATATTGATCCTGAACAAACATCAAACTTAAAAATTGATTATTCAGGAAAACTTAATGTTTTTGATTGGCTTAATGATATTCCAAAAGGAATAAAAAAAGAAGAGCTTTACGAAATACGTTTTAAAAACACCCGTAAAGGCTATTTCTACAACTTAAATGGACTTAGACTTGACACTGGAGATATAGTTGCCGTTGAATCCTCACCTGGGCACGATATTGGAATCATTTCGCTTAAGGGGCCTCTTGTGTTACATCAATTGCACAAACTAAAAATGTCGCCGACAGACGAATTTAAAACCATTTACAGAAAAGCAAAGCCTAACGATATTGAAAAATGGAAGAGTTCCATTGATATGGAAACCCCAACCATGATTGAATCGCGTAAAATAAGTGCCGATTTAAAACTAAACATGAAAATTGGTGATGTAGAATACCAAGGTGATAAAACCAAGGCTATATTCTACTATATTGCCGATGAACGAGTAGATTTTAGGCAGTTAATAAAAGTTTTGGCAGAACGGTTTCGCATTCGTGTTGAAATGCGCCAGATTGGAGCTCGACAAGAAGCTGGAAGAATTGGCGGTATCGGTTCATGTGGCCGAGAGTTATGTTGTTCAACTTGGGTGAGTAATTTTGTGTCGGTAACTACCAACTCTGCTCGCTATCAGGAACTTTCATTAAATCCTCAGAAACTTGCAGGTCAATGCAGCAAGTTAAAGTGCTGTTTAAACTATGAAATTGACAGCTATATGGATGCCCGAAAAAATTTCCCATCAACAGAAATTCATTTGAATACTGAAATGGGTAAGGGTAGGCATTTTAAAACCGATGTGCACCGAGCAATAATGTGGTATATAATATCAAACGAAAACGGATCTAATATTATTCCTATATCAGTAGAAAAAGTAAAAGAGATTATCATACAAAACAAGAAAGGTGTAGCTCCGGAAGTGACGCCTCTTAAGACCACAGAAACAGTTGTTGCGGACACACACGATTATAATGATGCAGTTGGTGAGGAAAGCTTAACACGTTTTGATCATCAAAAAGATAAAAAGAAACGCAAGAAAAAAAGAAGAAAACCACCACGAAATAATGAAACTAAATAACTTCATAATATTTTTCGCTTTGGCTCTAACAGTTTTGGCCTGCGATTCTAATCGGGTTTTTGAAGAAAATATTGATTTTACATCAGAAAAATGGCATCGCGATAGCGTATTGGTTTTTAATGTTGAAATAAGCGATACTTTGGCCGTTTACAATATTTATATCAATAACCGAATCACACAGCAATACGAATACAGTAATTTATACTTATTTATAAATGCCGACATGCCTCATAATCAATCATTACGCGATACCCTTGAGTGCATTCTACGTAACCCTGCCGGTAAAATACTAGGAAAAGGTTTTGGTAATGTTTGGTCAAATAAAATCCCCTACCGTAAACATATACGGTTTCCGAGCTCGGGCGTTTACACCTTTACTATTGAGCAAGCTATGCGATCCGATGAATTAAAAAACATTCTTGATGCAGGTATTCGCATTGAAAAAGTAAAACTTTAATTTTAGAGTTATAACCGCAAGAATTATTACCTATGATTCGTAATTATTTTGTTATTATTATCATCTTTTGGAGCTTTATTAGTTGCCAAGAAGATGGTTCAAGTAATAATATTAATGATTTAAAAACTCTAATAGAAAATAAGTTTGAAATAGATTTCGAAAACCACCTTATAATTTATAACGGTAATTCCATTTCAATTGAAAACAATACGCTAATAATTGAAGAGCTTGAGTTTGAAATTAAAAACGCTTACCCCAAGTTAATTACAGGAGAAATGTATGATGTTTTTTATGGTAATGAACAATTCAGCCTGTTTATAAGCAACCTACCAATTTTAACAATTTCAACGAATGGAAATACAATTGTAGATGAACCTAAAGTTAGTGCATCAATTACTATTTTAGAGAAAAACCAGATGCCTAAATCATACAATATGGGCATTGAACTTAGAGGTCGTTTATCAAAAAACTATCCGAAACCCTCCTATTCTTTTGAGTTGTGGTCCGATGAAAATAAAAGCGAAAAACTTAAAGAATCGCTTTTAAATATGAGGAAAGATGATGATTGGATTTTAGATGGTTTATGGAATGAGCCCTTAAGAATTAGAGACTTTACCTCACATAACATTTGGTTTAAAATTGGTAGAGTTAATAAAAAAAGAGACCATACTAAAACGGGCATTTCAAGAAAGTATTGTGAGCTTTTTATAGATGGAAAATATTTAGGCGTATACTATCTAGGTGAAAGAATCGATCGCAAGCAACTTGATCTTAAAAAACACAACAAACAATTGCAAGGAGAACTTTTCAAAGGCTACGATTGGGCAAATGGAGTAACTTTTTCAGGTTTAGATAATTTTGATAATTCAATCGGCACCTGGAGTGGCTACAAAGCTAAATACCCAAGTGAAGTTGGCCAATTGGATTGGACTAATTTATATAAACATACAAGTTTCGTAGTTTTTGGCCAGACAGCTGATTTCAATGTTGAAATAGCTTCAAGAATCGACCTTGAAAATGCTGTTGATTATTTCATTTTAATTAACCTTGCATACGCAACTGATAATACCGGAAAAAACATATACACGGCTAAGTTTAAAAACAAATCACCATACTTTTTTATTCCATGGGATATGGATGGTTCTTTTGGCAATGATAAGGATGGAGTTCGCACAGATATAACGAACAAAATACTATCCAACGGCTTGTACGATAGGCTATTAAAAAATGTTGGTTTTAAAACCGAACTATACAATAGATGGTTGGAACTGCGAATTAACGAGCTGAGCGCTACTAATATAAAAGCTATGTTTAACTACAACTATAGCATTTTAAACGAAAATGGAATTTATATTCGCGAACAATTAGTTAACGGTTTGTCCTATAATTACACGCCTTCAGAAATGGAGTTTATTGAAACTTGGATAGATGAAAGATTAGCTTTTCTAGACGCTTACTTCTCGTCACTATAACCATATTATTTTTAGATAATTTAAACGTTTTACTAAGTGGGAAAAGGAAAATTAAATAAATTTCAAGAAATAGAAACTTTCAATCACGTTATTGAACCCGATGTAAAGAATTTTGTTGAACATAACCACCGTTTAAAAGGAAAATGGCATGCCGAATTCTTTAAAAATGAAAACTCTATTATACTTGAACTAGGGTGTGGAAAAGGCGAATATTCGGTAGGATTAAGTAAATTATTCCCAAATAAAAACTTTGTTGGAGTTGATATTAAAGGTGCCCGAATATGGCGCGGTGCTAAAACAAGTCTTGAAGAAAATATTAATAATATTGCTTTCTTGAGAACACGCATTGAACTTATAAACTCTTTTTTTGCTGAAAATGAAGTTGATGAAATCTGGATAACATTTCCTGATCCACAATTGAAAAAAAGAAGAACTAAAAAACGCTTAACATCAACTATCTTTTTACATAACTACCAAAAAATATTAAAGCAAAATAGCATAGTACATTTAAAAACCGACAGCCGATTTTTATTCGATTACACAAATGCTTTGGTTAAATTAAATGAGCTTGAAATAATAAAGAATACTACCGATCTGTATGACGAAAATTGGATCGATGACGTGCTTTCAATCCAAACACATTATGAAAAATTGCATATTGATGAAGGGGATACTATTCATTATATTTCGTTTTATTTAGATAAAAACAAAACATTGATAGAACCCGATTTTCAAAGCGAAGATGATTAGCGACTTATTTAATAAGGTATATAAAGTTGTAAGGGAAATTCCTGCAGGCAGAGTAACTAATTATGGTGCAATAGCAAAATTTGTTGGTTCTCCACAAGCCTCTCGCATGGTGGGTTATGCTATGAACGGATCGCATACCCTAACTGAATTTGTACCTGCTCATAGAGTAGTAAATCGTTTGGGTTTACTAACTGGCAAACACCATTTTGGAGGTCCAAATACGATGCAAGAATTACTGGAAAGTGAGGGTGCCATAATTGAGAACGATAAAATATTGAACTTTAGCGAAATATTCTGGGATCCCAATAGAGAACTTTTATAAAAGCACTTACATTTATACTATTATGGAGAAACTAATATTTGCCACTAATAACGAACATAAGCTTACCGAAGTAAAACAAATGCTTAATGGACTTTATGAGGTGCAGGGATTATTTGAGGCAGGAATTAATGAAGATATACCTGAAAACGAACCGACTTTACAAGGCAACGCTAAAACCAAAGCCCAATACGTTCATAAAATTCTAAACGCCAATGTCATTGCAGATGATACCGGATTGGAAATTAAAAGCCTAAATAACCAACCAGGAGTATATTCGGCACGCTATGCTGGATCGAATAAAGATTCTGTAGCCAATATGAACAAAGTATTGCATAATATGATTGGTGAGCAAGACCGCCAAGCACAATTTCGAACATCGATTTGCTTAATACTAAACAATGAGCCCTATTTTTTTGAGGGTATTGTAAAAGGCAATATTTTGGAAAAACCTACTGGTAAGTCCGGTTTTGGATACGATCCAATATTTCAACCGGAAAATTATACGACTTCATTTGCCCAAATGGATATGATAGAAAAGAATAAGATTAGCCACAGAGGCCTAGCTATTCAAAAATTAGTTGCCTTTTTAAAAACCCAAACAAAATAAAATTCATGATTTTGAGTTTAATACCTTAGAATTAAAACCCTATTTTATGAACCCGTTCACTAAGAAAATAGCATTTGCAGTAATAAATGTAATTATATCAATTCAGGTTTTTGCCCAAATACCTGTCGGTGAATGGCGTGATCATTTACCTTACAGCAATGTAAAAACAATAACTTTGGGTAACAATAGAGTTTATTGTGCTACTGAAATGGCTATGTTTTATTACGATTTGTCTGATGGATCAATTCAAAAACTTTCAAAAATAAATAAATTATCAGACTTAGAGCCCGGATACATAGCCTTTAGTAAAAAAACCAATAAGCTGATTATTGGATATACTAATGGAAATATTGACATTCTGGAAAACGACTCTAAATTCAATTTTCCTGATATTAAGCTTAAAAATATTGTAGCCAATAAAAAAATAAATCATATTTTAATTCCTGAAAACTTTGCCTATTTATCTACAGGCTTTGGAATTGTTGTATTTAATTTAGAAAAAAATGAATTTGCCGACACGTATATTATTGGCGAAGGAAGTTCTTACATAAATGTAAATAGCACCATAATTTTTAACAATGTGCTTTATGCCTTAACCGACAATGGAGTTTTAAGTGGTCAACTTGACGATCCGTTTTTAAGCAACTACCAAAACTGGGATAAGGTAGAGACCCTATTAAACCCCAACGGAAGTTATACGAATTCAGCTATTTTTAATAATGAATTGATGCTGGTAAACAACCTACACACCAACGATTCTTGTCATTTAATTGCCTATAGCAATCAGGGTTGGGATACTGTATTTACGAACCTTAAGCGAATAAGATCTTTAGCGGTTAATAACGAAAGTTTAATAATTGCCCATAAAAAACAAGTTGAAGTATTCAATAGCGACTTTGAAATTACTACACAAATTAATTTCAGTAGTATCAATCATACTATTTTAGATAATGATAACAATATTTGGTTAGGCCATACAAGTAGGGGTTTGGTGCATTATATAGAGAGCAATTATCAGAAAGCAATAAAACCGAATGGCCCTGGATCAAAAAATGCGTTTAAAGTTTATAATAACAATGGTTCTATATTGGTTGGTCCAGGAGGTTTTACTCCAACTGGTGCTGGAACATATACCAAAGCTGATGTATATAACTTTTCCGCTGAAAGTTGGAGCTCTTTAAGAAACAATATCGATAATAATAACATAATGAATAGTCTGCGTGATGTAACTGGTTTCGCTTCCCAAAACTCAAGCCAAAACTATATGGTAACAACCTACTATCGCGGAATATTTGAAATTGTGGATAACAAAATTGTAAATATCTATAATAGTAGCAACACAAACGGGATTTTAGGTGATACTATAGGTGGAATTACATATGACAATAATGGAAACTTATATATTGTTTCCAATTTTTCCGCTATGCCTTTTGTAGTAAAAACCCCTGATAATAAATGGTATCACTATGAATATGATTCCAGATGGAAAGATTTTAGAATTAATAGTTCAATAAAACTAATTAACACCAACAATAATGATAAATGGACTATTTCAAGTCGTGGGAAAGGTATTATGGTTTTTAACGACAATGCCACACCAGGTGATAGGAGTGATGATATTTACAAAATGTTTTCATTGAAAGATGATAAGAATACTACCATTAGTTCGCAACTAAACGATATTGTTCAAGATATAGAAGGTGCTATTTGGATTGCTACAAGTAATGGAGTTGCCGTTTACGATTATCCTAAAAATGCTCTTAGAGCTGACTATGAGTTCGATGCTCATATACCACAAATTGAAGTTGATGGATATTTAAAAGGCTTACTTGAAGGTGAACATGTTACTTGTATTGCTGTTGACGGTGGTAATCGAAAATGGTTAGGAACCGACGGTGCAGGTTTATTTCTAGTATCAGCCAATGGAACAGAACAAATTATATCATGGAATACAGATAATTCCAAGCTTTTATCGAATAATATTAATTCTATTGATGTAAACCAAAAAACAGGCGAAGTTTTTATTGGAACCGATAAAGGGTTACAATCATATAAAAGTACTTCAACAGAAAGTAAAGCAAACTATAGCGATATATATGCCTTTCCAAACCCTGTAAAAGGAGACTACAATGGAGTAATAACAATACGAGGGTTAATGTATCAAACCAATGTGAAAATTACCGACTTATCAGGAAATAGAGTTTTTGAAACTACGAGTAATGGTGGTGACGCAATTTGGAATGGTAAAGACATGACGGGAAACAAAGTCGCTTCGGGTATTTATTTAGTATTATGTGCTCTGCCAGACGGATCTGAATCAGAGGCAACAAAGATTCTGATTGTAAACTAATGCTTACCCAAACTTCAATAATTGTATTAAGCTATACCAAGTATTCTGAATCATCAATTATTGTACAAGGAATTTCAGAACATTTTGGTAGAATATCTTTCTTAGTATATGGCATTGGGTCAAAAAAAAGCAGGTCAAAACTAGCTTCATTTCAGCCATTATTTTTAATCGACACCCAAATTTACTCTAAGGCTTCGCGTGGCATTCAAAAAATTAAGGAATTCAAACTTAGCCCCCCATTATACAATCTTACAGCCGATATTCGAAAAAGCACCCTTTCTCTTTTTATTGCAGAATTGCTATCAAAAACTGTGAAAGAAGAATATACCGATGAATCTCTATTCCAATTTATAAAAACATCCATTCTTTTTCTTGATGAACTTAAAGAGAATCTAGCTATATTTCATTTGGTATTTTTATTAAAACTTTCACGCTATCTTGGTTTTGCTCCAGAATCGTATACTACTAACGCCCTCTTTTTTGATTATAAGGAGGGAGCATCACAGAGTTCCAAACCTTATCATCAACACTATCTGAATAAATCTGATTTTCAAGAATTGTTAAAATTGCTAAATATTGATTTTGACAAATTACATGAAATTCACATTAGCAAAAGCCTACGTGACCACTTATTAGAAGCAATAATGAATATGTATGAGATTCATATTCTTAATTTCCGATCACTCAATTCATATGTCGTTTTAAAAGAGGTTTTTTCAGCTTAAGATTTACACCTCTATTCCAAAAAGCATAAAATTCATTTCAAATTAAACTCCTCTCTTGTTAAAAAGTTGTAAATTAACTTATTCAATAAGCCCTGAATAATATAAATTTATATGAGTATTAATAGCCAATTTTCGAGAATTCCGAAGCAAGGAAAATCCATTTTTACAATTATTGGAGAGTTAGCGGCTCAATACAAAGCCATTGACCTATCAAAAGAATTTCCGGAGTATAATCCCGACCAAAAATTAATAGACCTCGTATATAAAAATATTAATGCTGGGTATAACCAATATGCACCTTCTGAAGGCATACTTTCATTACGCGAAACCATTTCAAAGAAAATTCAACAACAATACCAGAGTAATTATACTGTTGAAGATGAAATAACCATAACAAACGGGGCTACCGAAGCTATTTTTAATACTATTACAGCATTTATTCGCGAAAAAGATGAAGTAATAATTCTTGAACCAGCCTTTGAATGTTATGCTCCTTCAGTAAAATTAAATGGTGGTATTCCTGTATACATTGACATGAAATCGCCAAAATTTCAATTCAATTGGGATCAAGTACAACTTTCTATAACTGCCAATACCCGAATGATAATAATACCTAAGTTGAGCGATTCGAACAAAGTGAAGAGGCGCTTTACTTAGGTATAACCCTCCCGACCTCCGGTACGGGACAGGCTGACCTAGGAATTGTTGGTTTTCACATTTTGAG
>JAQICC010000331.1 GCA_027858735.1 Salinivirgaceae bacterium | reverse complement strand
ATATTAATTAATAATATATTTTGCTGATTCAATTTGTAAGGTATTTGGTCGAAAGTATTCTTTTATAATTTTTTCGGAAAAATTCCTATTTTGAAACTTTCAGTCCATATTTTTTAATTTTATTATATAAAGTAACTCTATCAATTTTAAGCGCTAGCGATGCCCTTGATATATTCCAGCTGTATTTTTTCAAAATTTGTTGGATGTGCTTTTTTTCAATATCTACTAAACTTTCAATAGAATTATAAACTATATCTTTACCCATAGGTAAATCTTTAAGTTTTATGTCTTTACCATTGCCTATTACAATTGCCCTCTCAATTGTATTTTCAAGCTCACGAACATTACCCGGAAACTCAAATTCTTCAAGCCGTTTTAATGCTGCAGGATCTATATTAACTACCGACCGGCTCATTTCGGTACAGTATTTTTGAATAAAATGATCAACCAATATGGGAATATCATCAATTCGTTTACGCAGAGGAGGAATTTCAATATTTACCACATTCAACCTATAGTATAAATCTTCACGAAATGATCCATTTTCAACCATTTTTTTCAAATCTTTATTTGTCGCACAAATCACTCTAAAGTCTGATTTAATTTCCTTATTTCCTCCTACTCTCACAAAACTTTTTGATTCTAGCACGCGTAAAAGTTCGATCTGCATTTTAGGAGAAATGGTGGCAATTTCATCAAGGAAAATTGTTCCTCCATCGGCCATTTCAAATCTGCCTTTACGGTTATACATGGCTCCTGTAAAAGCTCCTTTTTCATGCCCAAACAATTCGCTTTCTAATAAGCTTTCTGATAGTGCTCCACAATGTACACTAACCAATGAAAAGTATTTGCGTGGTGAGTTAAAATGTATAGCTCTGGCAATTAATTCCTTTCCTGTACCACTTTCACCTGTAATAATTATCGATGAATTTGATGGTGCCACGCGTTCTATTTCTTTCAGAACTTTCATCATCGATTCACTGCTCCCCACAATACCTTCAACATTTTCTAGGGTTGTCACCTTATTCCGAAGAGTCTCATTCTCTGATTTAAGTCTAATTTGTTTTGTTGCATTCCTAATCATATGAGACAGATCATCGGGATCAAAAGGTTTGGTAACATAATCGTAGGCTCCATCTTTCAGCGCTTGAACAGCTGTATCAACTGAAGCAAAAGCCGTCATAATAATTACAATAGAATCTTGATTAAGCACCTTAATTCTGCGGTGCATTTCCAAACCATCCATACCGGGCATTTTTACATCAGCTAGTATTATATCAAAGGTATTCGATTCAAGAATTGAAAGTGCCTCATTCGCATTGGCAGCAGAAGTTACCTTATAGCCATCTTCTATAAACCAGTTATAAAGTGAGTCTCTTACCGATTCCTCATCATCTACAATAAGTATTGAAATATTTTCATCCATAACCGTTCTCCTTATGTTTTAAGTAATGGTAAAATTATTGAAATGGTGGTATGTTCTCCAATTTCCGAGTCAATCTCAATTTTACCTTTATGGTTTTGTATAATTCCATGAACAATGGCAAGACCCAAACCAACTCCACTTACTTTTTGTTTGGCTGAAAAAAATGGTTCAAAAATATGAGGAATATCCTCAGGATCTATTCCAACTCCATTATCAGAAATTTCAAATTTTATATGATCATTATCTGGATTAGATGTTCGTATCATAATTTCGCCATTCTCTGATACAGCCTCCGAAGCATTTACCAATATGGCAATACAAGCCTGTTTTATTTGGTTTTCGCGACAGCTAATAATATCGTTTTCTGCCAAAAAATCAGTATAAAAATTAATGTTTGATATTTTCAATTGATGCGACATTAAATCATAGGCATTTTTTAAAATTTTATGTAGCTGACCCTTTTCAAAGTTCTCGGTATCTTTACGTGAAAAATCGAGTAAACTCTTTACAATGTCACCACATCGTTTGGTCTCTGTCTCAATAACTTTTAAGTATTTCAGCATAGATTCTTTGGAAACTGGTTCTATATCAAGTTTATCTAAAAGTTTATAAACCAATTTTGTATAAGTTAAAACACCCGATAATGGATTGTTAATTTCATGTGCTACCGATGATGACAATTTGCCCAGAGAAGCAATTCTCTCAATATGAATCAACTCTTTTTGAATCTCAACAAGTTTTTCTGACTTTTTTTGCACCTTATATTCAAGTTGTTGCGACCAGTTTTTAAGCTCGGTATTGGCTGAGTGCAAATTATCGAGCATGTTATTAAAAGCCTCAGATACCAGTCGCATATCGTCTAATAAATTTGGAGTTATTTCGAGCCGAGTGGTTTTATCACCATTAGCGACAGCCTCGCTTGCCACTATTATAGAATGTAGCGGCATTTTAATTTTACGTCTGGTAAAAAGAAATAAAAACAGAACAAGCAATATGGTCGTTAAAGTTGCCAATAAAAAAAACTCGGTTGATGAGCGTTTAATGGCTGAATCTAAATCGGTTAACGACATTTTTATTATTAAAGATCCCAACTCCTTCTCTTTCGCATTATGGGCATGACAGGAGCTTGTATAACAAGATGGTTCGTTTAAAATGGGCTTACGAATTAGCAACTGCCTGTGCCCTTTTGGGGTTTTATTCATAAGGCAGGCACTTTTAATGTCAACTATTGAATACGATTTCTCTTTGGGATGAAACATACTTTTAATATCTGCATGACAGGTTTTACATTCGGGGTTACCCAAATGGATTGAGTCAGGAACATATGAGGAGTAAACCAACTCTTCAGCTTGATCATACATGTTCACTTCATCAATACCTGAAATGGTGTTAATATTATCAATTGTGCTTTGTAATGCTCCCTTATCGTTCATTAACATGGAATAATATAGGGCACCCTCAACCATGGATCCCACATTGTTACCACTTTGCCTAATAACAGTATTCAAATGTTCGCGATAAACATACCTAAATATAGAACCAAAAGACACAAATAAAATAATCGATAAAATGGTAATGGTATAAATCACCCTTCCAAAAATTGACGATCTAAACCTTAAATATCTTTTTAACATTGGTGCTAAGTCCCTTTTTGATTGAAATAAATTAGCCTAATTAGCCTGTCCATAACGTCGAGAGTTTGAGCTAAAAAGTTCAAATTCGAGGCGTGTGAAAAATTCAAACCCCAGTATACTAGTGTATTCGAGGATTTGGATTTTGAGCGACAACAGCCTTCCCCGCTTATTTAGGGGAAGAAGTTGGACTTTATAGACAAACTCTAATTAGTTGATTTTAAGCTCCCAATAAAAGTAAGAAAAAAAACTGGCATTTTTCTCACTTTTAATTCAATTATTGTTAACTGTCTAAAAACTCTTTTTGAAAATCTTGCCAAACGGCAGCTGATAATTCACACAATGCATGGTCGCGCAATTCGCCCCCTTCTTGCAAAACCAACATAGAGGTTAAAGGTGAATTTTGACCTAAGGAGACGGCAACAAAATCTTTAAAACGTAATAATTCTTGTTTAAACCAGTTTCTTGCTTCTTCTCCAAAATAAAAATTACTTATTTCTGCCCTCCAATTAGTAGGCTCTAACTTATATAACCATCCTTCGGAATAAGGATCGATGGCAAGAGTTTGCGAAACATTTGTTTCCACTAAATTTGCAGAAAACACCTTTCCAGTAATAGGAGAAAACACGCGCAGTACTTTGCCATTAATTTCAATTTCCGTCATTAAATCACCTTTTTTAATATTGTCTCCCGGTTTTTTAAGATTCGAAAATTTAGCGTTCCCGATAAGGTGTAATAGCCAATCGTCAATACCAATATTGGCCAAACCCGATTTTTCAATGTGGGCCCAAGTATGATTTTTACAATACAATATTCCTTTCGGAATATTTAATATGGCATGAGTTAAAACTCCAAGGGAATTTTGAAATCGCAGGGCTGAGGTTTTTTGCTGATTTACAAAAAACCAAAAAGGAATCAATAATAATAAAAAGGCAATTATTATTAAATATTCAATTCCTTTAGTTTGGAATATATCGTAATATGTAAATCCGTCCATTTTAGTAAATTTTAAATTTTCGTATAAAATATTTTATTTATTTTCTTTTGCCCACAATGGCGATTCTCTTAATACTGGCATTCGGTTTATAATCCATCTGAAAATCCATAATTCGGTAAAAATTACCGCCAGAGTAACTACAATTTCCATCCACGACGGGTAATAATGAGAAACAGCATCCCACCTAAAACCAATTACAGTTATATTTAAACGGTTAATAATTATACCAACCATAGTCACAATAGCCGCAATTTTGGCCATTAAAGGGCTATTGTTTTTATAACTGTAAATAAAGAGTAGCATGGGTAAAAATACAAACCCCAAAAGTTCAATTAGAAACCAAAATCCCATTGGTGTTGATAACAGATGCCAGTTTTGAGAATGAACAAACACAAGTACCTGTAGAAAAAAGTAAGCAAACATAGTTACCGCACAAATTTTGGTTAAGCCCACTATTATGCCTTTGTGCTTTTGGTGTGCCTTTTCACTTATTTGATCGGAAAATACTTTAAAACTTATAGAGCCTTCAAAAATTACCATGGAAAGCCCTGCAAATATGCTGGATACAAAAAACATAATGGGAATAAACTCAGAGTACCACAAGGGGTGAATTTTATCTTTAGCCATTAAATAAAGTGCTCCCAAACCCGATTGATGAAGGGTTGATAGGGTGATGCCAAAAATTACAGCTGCAATAGTCATCCTCGAAAGAATTTTATGAGCCCGCTTTTTACCAAGCCATTCTGCTATTGCCGGAGAAAATTCAATAAGCTGTGCTATCATATACAGTAAAAAATGCCATGCCACTAAAAATAAAACCGAACTGGTACCAAAGCTATTTCCAATTATAGGATTAATAACATTCCACGGCCGACCCAAATCGAGTAGCAAGGCTCCTGCATAAAAAACATAAGCCAAAAATCCATTTAAAACAGTAACTCTCACTATTGATTCATACTTTTTAAGATTCATTATATAAACCATAAAAGTTACTACATAAGCCCCACCAGCAAAAGCGACCCCGGTAACTACATCAAAACCGATCCACAGACCCCAAGGAACTTCTTGTGTTAAATTGGTAATAGAGCCAATCCCTTTCCAAAACCGAATTATTATTAATACTAAACCAAGTAGCATTATAGGTAGCGATATTATATTGAAAGGTGTTAAAAGTTTTCCTTTGGGTTTAAATTCCTGTTTTAGAAATTCCCAGGTTTTAATTCCTTTACTATTTTTTGCTAGGGTATATTCAGTATTAATCATTTTCGTGGTTTTTTAAGTGGTTATTTTTTGTGGCTTCACGTAATCCGATTAAAATAGCAGGCCATAAAACAAAAATTGAAGGAACACTGTATAAAAATCCTTTGGACAGTTCAGGATAAGATGAATTTTGCAGGGTTGTTTTAAATCCAAGCTCTTGAAAAGGTACGGGTGACAAGTACAAAAGACCCGTTCCGCCAGCTTCATGCTCGCCGTAAATATGATCATAATATAGGTCGGGGGTTTCAACTATTCTTTTTCTAGCTTCTTTTAATAATTCCCTGCGGGTTCCGAAAACAATAGCTTCAGCCGGACAGTTTTCGGCGCAAGCCGGAATGCCACCCTCTGAAATTCGAGAAAAACACATATCACATTTTTGAATTTTTGGATTCGCACTATGGTATTCAAATTTTGGAATATCAAAAGGACACGAAACCATACAATATCTACAACCCATGCATTTATTACCGCGCCATATTACCGGTCCCTCTTTGGTTTTATTCATGGCTTGGGTTAAACATGCAGCATCGCAAGCAGGTTCATTGCAATGCATACATTGTTTTTTTACATATACCTCACCTTTTGAGGTATTGTAACAATTAACTATACAACGATTAAATTCGCTCAATTTCCTGAATTTTCCTGCTTCAGGAGAATCGGTAGGTTCAGGCAAATTATTTGCCTCAGCACAAGCAAACTCGCAACTTTGGCAACCCACACATCGTGTGGAATCGTACAAAATACCTTTAAAATCTATTCTTGAACTATTGTTTGGATTGGCTTTTGTCTTCTTTCCCAATGCAAAGGTAAGTCCTGTTATACCAAGCATTTGAAAAAAACTTCTTCTATTAACATTCATAATCATAGAATTTTAAGGTGGTATTTATATAGTTTCAATAAAATAGTGTTGAAAATCTTCCCAAACTTTTGGATCAAGATCCTTGAGTACACTTTTTCTTATCTCACCACCTTCTTGCAACACCATAGCCGGTTGCAATAAATCTTCGTTAGTTTTTACAATAGCAAGGAAATCTTTTAACCGTAAATATTCTGTTTTAAGCCATCTGTTAAAATTATCGAACATTAACAAAAACTGTATTTCGCGTAACCAATTAGCAGGTTCAATAGTATAAATCCAACCTTCGTTATAAGGTGAAAAGTTAATAAGTGAAGCATCACTTAAAAGCCTCTGATTAACTGTTTGTATTGTTCCTGAAACTGGTGCTTTGATGTTAATTTGTTTTCCTTGCTGAATAACAGAAAGTAATGTTTCTCCTTTTTTAATTATCTCACCTGATTTTATAAGATTTACTCCTGTAAGTGTTCCTGTAATGGAGGGCAAAAAATAACTCAGCCCAATTCTAACTTGACCATTTTTTTCCATAAAAGCCCAAGTATGCGATTTATCAAAAAATAAACCTAAAGGAGCTTCTACTGTATTTTCATTATAAAGTATCTGATTTTCATAAGCCCCTTCTCTTTTAGCAACTTTTCTATTCCAACGAAATAAGGCAAAATCAAGTACTATCCCAATTAGTAAAAGAATACCAATAAGAATTATTATAGCTTTTAGGTTGGCATTCTTTTCAGAAGCTACCTCAGTTTTTAAATTAAACCCATTTATTTTGTCGAGTTTTGATTGAATTTCATTGCTAACCAATTCATGATATCCATATTTATTTAAGCTTTTTTGTCCCTCAAAAAACATCCAGTTTAAAAAAGTCTTTTGCTCCTTCGAACCATTTTTGAAATTTGCAAATGCATACAAATTTGAAGTTAATTCATGAGGATATTTACCAATCCACACACCCCTCAAAAAAGAATTTGGATTATTATAAATCTGCTCCATATAATCAAGATTACCATTGTTGTTTATATCAAGTGGCAATATTTTAACTCCTTCAGTAAATCTTTGATTACCAACATCAACAGCATCATTAAATAAACAGAAACCTATACCATTGGGGTCATTTTTTATTTTTTCAAGCAAAACGTCAACATTTTCAACCGAAATGCCTGAAATATTCGAATTATTATTTTTAATAAACATACCAACCTTTCGGTTTATTAAAGCTTCGCTTGTTGCATAATAGTTCAGCTTTATTTGCTGATTATTAGCAAGTATTGTTGTGCTGTTCGACAAATCGGAATTGCATAAAAATTGGCTCAAACTTTCAACCGTTATGCCATACTGCATAATTTCGCTTAAAAAAGGATTTTTTGAACTTATAATTGGTACGACTATCTGGCGCCCAATGATGACCTTTTCTATATTATTTTTTGAGCTTAGGTCAAAATTTTTGGAAGCAATAGCCAAAACTCCAGACTTTTTAAGCGTTTCGACATTAAATGAATTTGTAATCTTATTTACATTAATTGCAATATCTGGATTGAGATTACAAAATACATTAGTCAGATCGTCGGAAAGACCATATACATCATTTGTGCAATATACAGTTAGGCTACCCTCAATAGCCTTTTGGGGGATTGCATCGTCTTTACTGATTGCCACCGCACTGATTAAAAATGCTAAAGCAAAAACTGTTACTACTGTCCTTTTCATTTTAGTTAGGTTTATATTTAATTTTCCTATTGTATAATAAACCTTATTCAACTACAATGCCAAAGAAAAAATAGAGCTGTATAACACACACTATCAACGCATTAAGATTGTGAATGTTGAGTAATTACATAAAATGGATTGTTGAAATTTTAAACACTAAAAGAGAGAAGGTAGCGTAAAGAACAGTTTTTCAATTGATAAGGTAGTGTGTATAGAAATTCAACAGGTGTTGAATTTCTATACACATGTTGAATATTCATGGCCTTTTCAAGCTTGAAATTGCTGGGTAATAAGTTTTTTGGTCTAAAAAAAATAATTATGTAAATTCAGACTTCGTTAGTTTTTCTATTTGAAAATGGACACACAGTATATTTGTATGTCTGGTGATTACATGCGATTTGTTTTAATAAAAAACAAGTTTATAAGATTGATTTTTAAGCAATTTATCTACTTATAGTTGTGATATTTCATCACTCCTTATTTTATTTACATGTATAAGCGATTGTAAAAACTGATCGTCCAATTATATCGCAGAGCTCATAACTAATTTATACGAAAAAAAGAATGAAATATTGTTCATTGACACCTAATATCCGCAGCAAAAAAATGAAACCATAGATGGGCACAGTCTTACATGAAATATATTTTCACCCAATTGGGTGAAAACGAAATTAGTGTTAATTCGTGTAATTCGTGGCCTCAA
>JAQICC010000155.1 GCA_027858735.1 Salinivirgaceae bacterium | reverse complement strand
CAAATCTGCTCAATCGACTGAGGTCTTGTAAGGTTTTCATACTTTTCGTTTCCCCGAAATAATCGGGGCAGGCTACTCAAAATTTGAAAACCAACAATTCCTAGGTCAGCCTGTCCCGTACCGGAGGTCGGGAGGGTTATACCTATAGTCTAAGCTCTAATATCACGTAAAATTTTTAGAAGCTAAAGCGAGATGCACTAAAGTACATAGTTTTAACTACTAATGAGACCAATAAATCGATTTCTGACGACTAATTTGACATCATCGAAATTCTTGAGCACAAAGCTGAAGAATGGTTGTGGGTGTAAGAACTTTTATATAGCCCTCTAGTTTTATCGAAGTGTGCTTTAGCCAAAGCCAGACTAACTTGCTGTTCCAAAATTATTTTCACTAACGATATAAAACCTTGAGGCCTTAACCAACTCGGAGGTGTTCCCTACTTTTCCTGTATAAAAGCAATTTTTTTCATCGAGCTTTAACAAATGTTCAATATCAGCATAGCTTACTATTTTATTCAAAACATTATCTCGATATAATCAATTTCTATTTGTTTTTATGGTGATTATTCCTTCCTAATTAATCCATTTCACAATATAATAACCTGAAAAACTTACAATTGCAGAAAGTACAGCACCCCATACAATATCAATAAAAACAATGGGTAAAGGCCAGCCCTTCAGCGTTGCCAAATTGATTAAATCGTAGGTAGCATAAGTGAAAATTCCGAATAATGCACCCATTATAATTGCATTTTGGGCAGAATCTTTATTAACCGCAGGGTAAATAGCAAAAATTGAAATACCAACAATATAAATAAGGTAGAAAACGAAAGCTGCTGTCCAGTTAACGGTTTCAGATAAAAAACCACCTAAGTACTTTTGGTACAAATTTTTTGCAACAACACCCAACCATAGCATATCAATCATCAGAAAAACTATGAAAGTTAGCAGGTAACTTATTATTATATTTTTGTAATTCATTTTTGTAATTATTGTTCAACTTTTATTAATGAAGAAACATCATAGCCACGCTTCTTAAGCTTTTCAAGCAACTCTGAATACATTTCATTTTCCATCTGAGGTTTCCGGCTTAAAATCCAAAGATATTTATCTGAACTACTTCCAATAATAGCCCATTGGTAATCAGTATCTAATTCCATAACATAGTAATCGCCATAAAAGAATAAGAAAAAAGACACTTTTAATTTAGCTGGATCGTTAACTGGATCGGGTATTTTTGCTTTGCCAATGGCTTCGGAATATTCCCCTTCCAGTGAATTTTTATATCCACTATTAAGCACCTTTAGTTTACCATCTTCGCGCATGGAGTATTTGGCGGTAACACCCACTAAACCGCGCTCAAAACTATGATCATAGCGAGCAATTTCATACCAGGTTCCTAAATACTTTTGTAAATCTAAATTAGCAACAACAGTTTTGTCAATTTGATTTTTTTGAGCATTGCAATTTGCAAATAAAGCAGCCATAAATAAAAGCAATAATATAAGTTTTAACTTGTCTCCCATCAGTTCGTATTATATAAAATAAGTAATCCTTAACCTTCATAAGTTACAACTTTTTAGCTAAACTGATACACCGCAAAAAGCACGGTGTAAACTGCTATGTAAAATCTATAAAAATTTCTCATTTTAGTATAATTCTCATTATCGGGGTCGATATTTCCAAACAGCGCTTTTAATTCTAGCCGAAAAACCGGTTTAATATTTATAATCCAGCTATCGGTTTTATAAACTATTTTTCTGAATCTACTGCGGTAAATACCCAGAGGCATTCCCCAGGCAAAAAATAGAATAAGCCAAATATTATTTGTTATCCATTCCATATTTTAATTTTCTAATAATTAGAAACTGATTAAGTTTTATCCTTTAGTTCTATTATAGGTCTTTTTTGAAATATCTTCGTTATTTTTTCAACACGTAACGATGCTTCCGAAGCAAGTTCGGAACAGGTAATGAGTCTCAAAAATGCCTTGATATTTCAAAAAAAATACATCATAATATATTCTTAAAACAAAACTCAAACGAGTTTCTTTGGAAACCAAGGGAAAAATGATGAAGTGCTACTAATATATTCTTCATATCCTGGCTTGCTTGTTTTTAAGGTACGCTCTAGTAAACTTACCCCTGAAACTTTTAACAGTAACAACATCATAAAAGCGGAGCCTATTAGAGGCCAAACGGTACCAGTACCTAAACAGTAAATACCAAAACCCCACCAAATGAACGACTCACCAAAATAGTTAGGATGCCTGGTGTATCGCCAAACTCCTGTATTTAGTACTTTTCCCTTATTTAAAGGGTTCCTTTTAAAACGGGTTAATTGATTATCTCCAATTGTTTCAAAAAGAAATCCAATTACATATATTATAATGCCAGCGTATTCTATTAAACCTAAAGTTGCATTATTAGCATAATAGAATGTACCTAATAAAGGCAGCGATACTATGGCCATTAATATACCTTGCAATAAAAACACTTGAAAAAAGCTAACCCACCAATAGCGTTCTGGGCCAAAGTCTTTCCTAAAATTTTGGTAACGATAATCCTCCCCCTTTCCACTATTTCTAATAAATAAAAATAGCGACAATCTCAAAGCCCATAATGTTACCATAACAATTACCACAAATGAACGTAAATTCCAATTACCCCCAGCATAAGCATACCATAATGCAAGAACTAAAATACCCATCCCCCAAAAAGGATCAATTATACTTGCGTTTGTTAGGGCAACACTTATTACCCAAATTATGGTTAATAGTATCATCACTATTAAAAAACCTTTAAGTGCGATGTGTAATAACTCCATGCGATAAAATTTTTAAATAATTTATTAACATATTGTTTAATCTTTTTTGTTATTTGTTAAACATTACACATTGCTTTTTGTTTAACCATCAGAATTATTTTTTGAAAACATTAAAATTCTAAATAAAAAACTATGTGGTACACTAATTTAATAGATAAAAAAAATATTCCTGATTCTCTTGTAAGATACAAAATTAGAAGCTTACTTAAACAGCGCATCAGCGATGAAATTGAATATGACAAGCAATATCAGCATGACAAACTTATGTCTCTTGTTAAAGAACTTAAATCAAGTGCTATTGCAATACATACAATTTAAGTTATTGTGAAGCAGCATTTAAAATGCGCAACATTAATGTAATACAGATGGTTTATAGCCGACCTAATAACCTAAAATTGAGATAAATAGTTTTATCTAGTGGCTATAAGAAAACACCAATAACTGCGTTACGTTCAGCAATAAAATTGATTAAGCACTTTTTAAAATGCACTTAAAAATTTACATATCAGAATATTATGTTTGGATTATTCAGAAAAAAATCAGAAATAGATAAACTGGAAGACGTTTATAAGAAAATGTTAAAAGAAGCGTATAGTCTTTCTACAATCAATAGAAAGTTAAGCGATAGTAAAACAAAAGAAGCCAATGAAATATTAAAAAAAATAGAGCTTCTTGAAAATCAGAATTAATTATGGGTTTTTATCAATTTAAACGGACTCAGCATTTTAACCATTCTAGAGATGAATTATGGAATTTTATTTCCAGTCCAAGAAATTTAAAAATTATTACTCCAGACTATATGGGCTTTGATATAATATCTGATGACCTTCCGGAAAAAATGTATGAAGGAATGATGATTGCTTATAAAGTTAGCCCTCTATGGGGAATAAAAACAACTTGGGTTACAGAAATTACTCACATAAAAGACCAACACTACTTTGTTGATGAGCAGCGTGTTGGTCCTTACAAAGTATGGCATCATCAACATTTTTTGGAAGTTACACCACAAGGCACTTTAATGAAGGATATTGTGAGTTATCAACCTCCATTTGGTTTTATAGGAGGCATTGTAAATAAGCTCATAATTAAAAAGAAATTAGAAGAAATATTTACCTACAGGGAAAAGATACTTAAGCAAGTGTTTTAACTATTTAGCTCTATGGAGTAGTAAATATGCTATAAATAAAGCTTAACTTAAAAGATATTTTTTCAGATAAAGCTCGAATTTAAAACAGAATTAATTATGCATATATTACTTACAGGAGCTACAGGCTATATTGGTAAACGTTTACTCATTGTACTTTTAAACCAAGGACATGAAGTTACTTGTTGTGTGCGTAACCCCCAGAGGTTTAGCGTTCCTGATGGTTATGAAGATAAAGTGCATGTATTAAAATATGATTTTTCAAAGGATTTTAGCGAGCCTTTAACCAAAAAACCTATAGATGCAGCTTATTATTTAATTCATTCACTCTCTACCGCAACAGGTGGATATAAAGCAAGTGAACAATTAACAGCGAATAACTTTGTTAAGTTAGCTGAACAACTTAAATGCAAACAGGTAATTTATTTAGGGGGTATTGCGAATGAAAATAAATTATCTGAACATTTATCATCACGCCAGGGAGTTGAAGAAATACTGAAAGCGGGTAATTATAACACCACCATTTTGCGAGCGGCTATTATAGTTGGTTCAGGAAGCTCTTCGTTTGAAATAATTCGCGATTTGGTAGAGAAACTACCCATTATGATCGCACCAAAATGGGTTAATACCAAATGCCAGCCTATTGCAATAAATAATGTAATTGAATATTTAACTGGCGTTTTAAATAACCCCAAAACCTTTAATAAAACCTTCGATATTGGTGGTCCTGAAGTTTTCACTTACAAGCAAATGATGCTGCTATTTGGTAAAGCAAGAGGGTTAAAAAGATACATTTTTACCATTCCAATCATGACTCCTCGCTTATCGTCGTATTGGTTGTATTTTATTACCGCTACCAATTACAAACTTGCCGTTAACTTGGTTAACAGCATGAAAATTGAAGTAGTTTGTAAAAACGATGACTTACAGCAAATTCTCCAATTAAACCTAATAAATTATGAAGAAGCCATAAAAAGAGCATTTGATAAAATTGAACAAAACATGGTGCTTTCAAGCTGGAAAGATGCCCTTTCGTCGAGCAATAATATTGACGATTGGAATATGCACATAAATGTACCAAGCAATGGCTGCTTTACCGATGATAAATTGTTAACTATTAAGGCTTCAAAAGAAAAAGTACAGAAAAAAATTTGGTCGATTGGCGGTAAAAATGGTTGGTATTATGCCACTTTTCTGTGGAAAATTCGTGGTTTTATCGATAAAATATTTGGAGGCGTTGGACTAAGACGAGGTCGAACTAATGTTGATTCTATAAAACCTGGCGATGCTCTTGATTTTTGGAGAGTCTTAGTTGCCGATGAAAAAAATTCCAGATTACTGCTCTATGCAGAAATGCGGCTACCCGGTGAGGCCTGGCTGGAGTTTACAATTGATTTAGTTAAGGGAGTACATGTACTAAAACAAAAAGCTACTTTTCGCCCCTTAGGATTATCAGGCCGATTGTATTGGTTTTTATCAAGCCCCTTTCATTATTTTATATTTAATGGCATGGCAAATAAAATTGCTAAAGGATAAGAACAATAGATCGTTAGATTTTAGATGTGAGATATGAGACAAAATCATATCATATTGATTTTAAGGGAATTAAAAAAAACCAATGTTCGTAAATGGATGATTATCTGTAAATAATAAAAATATAACATACTGTAATAAGTATATACATGAGTGAAATTAATGAACCTACATCCATTTTTTGGTTTCGTCGCGATCTAAGAATTGAAGACAATGTTGGCTTGTACCATGCTTTAAAAAGTAAGTATAGAGTGCTTCCTTTATTTATTTTTGACACAAACATTCTGGAAG
>JAQICC010000256.1 GCA_027858735.1 Salinivirgaceae bacterium | reverse complement strand
TCTTGTAAGGTTTTCATACTTTTCGTTTCACTCAAAATGTGAAAACCAACAATTCCTAGGTCGGGGTTATACCTAAGTAAAGCGCCTCTTCACTTTGTTCGAATCGCTCAACTTAGGTAATAATCATAAAATACGAGCAAAAGCGTATGCAAAATTCAATGCATTCCTGTAATTTTGCATAATGATTATACAAACTGCATTAATATTATCTGTTTTGCTGCAGTTTACTGCATTTATTATAACAATCAGCCTAATTCCTAAAACCAGGTTTAATATTGCATGGATAAGTATTTCAATTGGCTTTTTACTTATGGCACTTCGCAGATTGGATGAAGTGTTCTTTATTTTTAACACCCCCGAACTCGATAAAATTTCTAATATTAGCAGTTGGATTGCAGTAATAATATCTATTACAATGTTTATAGCTTCAATTTATATTCGTAAAATTTTTGAAGTATTAAATAGGATACAAAAACTTCGTAAGGAAAATGAAAGCCGCTTACTTTCAGCGGTGATTTCAACAGAAGAAAAAGAACGGAAACATTTTGCAAAAGAGATACATGATGGTTTAGGTCCTGTACTGTCATCGGCAAAAATGACTATTTCAGCAATAAACCGAACTAACATCGAAGTACAAAATACACAACTGCTCGAAAAGGTTGAAAAATTGGTTGACAATGCCATTCTTGCCACTAAAGAAATTTCTAACCATTTAACCCCTCATGTATTGGAACGATACGGCTTAAAAAAAGCCATAGAAACCTTTATCCGAAATACAATAGTAAAAGAATCAATTCAAATAAACATATCTTCGAATATTGAAAAACAACGATACAAAGATCGTATTGAAGTCATGTTGTTCCGTATTTGCAGTGAGTTGATAAACAATACACAAAAACATGCATTTGCCACTAAAATTTCAATATTGCTAACTGACAACAAAGATACGCTTGAATTAAAATATGATGACAATGGAGTAGGCTTTGATAGTAAGCATGATAAATATGGAATGGGATTAACCAATATAGTATCAAGAGTGAAATCCCTAAATGGTTCTATTGAATTAGTTAGCTCGCCTAAAAATGGCTTTTATGCTTGTGTTAAACTTCCCTTATGAGAAATGATTTAAAAATATATATTGTTGATGACCATTCACTCTTTCGTGAGGGATTGAAGTTTTTATTAGGCAACAGTGAATACATTTCAGAAATTAAGGAGGCTGAAAACGGTAGAATTTTTCTTAATAATATTGAAACATTTAAGCCCGATGTGGTATTAATGGATATTGAAATGCCTGAAATGAATGGCATTGAAGCAACAAAAGAAGCATTAAAGCTTATGCCATTTCTTAAAATAATAGCGCTTTCAATGTATTCTGATGAAAATTTTTATACCGAAATGATTGAAGCTGGAGCTAAAGGATTCTTAATTAAGAATTCACAGTTTAGCGATGTTCAAACCGCAATAATAGAAGTCTTTAATGATAGAAATTATTTTTCTCCTGAAATACTTTCATCAATAGTTACAAGTTTAAATAGAAAATCAGAACAGCCTGAGAGTAATGAACTCACAAAACGTGAGCTTGAAATATTAATCAATATCTGCATGGGATTATCGAACGCTGAAATTGCAGAACAATTATTTATTAGTAAACGGACGGTTGACAAACACAGAGAAAATATTCTTTTCAAAACTCAATCTAAAAACACTGCCGAATTAGTCGTTTACGCTATTAAGAATGGTTTTTTCGAAGTCTAAATCTTAGCATTATATCCACCTTCAGTATACGTTGTTTAACGTAGCGCTTAGTCAAAGTACGCAGTTAAAAAATGCGGTATTAAGCTGTTTTTCAAAGCACTATATATTCTGAATTTTGTCTTGTAAATAAATAAAACAGAATATGAAACGAATAAAAATTATTTCTACAGCGCTTATTGCAATTGTATTAATGAGCGGGTGTGCATCAAATTCAAGTAAAGAAAACACGGTAAGTATTTCAGGAGCTTTTGCCCTATATCCGTTAGTTGTAAAATGGTCTGATGAATACAAAAAGGAGTACCCTGAAGTACGTTTTAATATTTCAGGCGGAGGAGCAGGTAAAGGTATGGCCGATGCTTTGGCTGGAGCAGTTGACCTTGGCATGTTCTCAAGGGAAATTGCACAAGCAGAAAAAGACAAAGGCGTTTGGTGGGTTGGACTTACTATTGATGCCGTAGTTCCTACAATAAGCAATAAAAATCCGTTTTTAGATTCCTTAAAGACACGAGGACTTACCCGTGCAGAATTTAAAGCCATTTTCATAGATAAAACCATTACATCGTGGAATGAACTTTTGGGAGGCGAAAATAATAGCCAAATTTTTGTTTATACGCGTTCCGATGCTTGTGGTGCGGCCGGAACATGGGCAAAATACCTTAATGGAAAACAAGAAAACCTAAGCGGAGTGGGTATTTATGGCGATCCCGGATTGGCCGAAGCCGTAAGTAAAGACCCTGTTGGCATTGCCTTTAACAATACCATTTTTGCCTATGATGTAAAAACAGGAGCAAAACGTGAGGGTATTGAAGTTATACCGATTGATATTAATGAAAATGGTAAAGTTGACCCTGAAGAAAATTTTTACGAATCATTCGAGCAAATACTTCAAGCCATTGCTAACGGTGTTTACCCGGCACCTCCAGCGCGCGAGTTGTATTTTGTAGCCAAAGGAAAACCGCAAAAACAGGCTACGCTCGATTTTATTAAGTGGACACTCACTAAAGGTCAGGTGTTTATAAAAGAAGCTGGATACGTGCCTATTGAACAATCAAAAATCAATAACTACTTAAAAAAGCTTCAGGCTGAGTAACCCTAACCATTTTTACAGATGCTATTTAGAAGAATAATTGCCGATAGGGTTTCTACTACATGGATGGTTATATCAATTTCAACCATACTAGTCCTGCCCCTTGTAATAGGGATTGGCTTGTATGTTAAAGCCTATCCATTGCTGGAATTAAAGCCCTTTGGCGAATTAATAGGTTCAAGCACATGGTTGCCTCACGAACAGAAATTTGGATTTTTGCCCTTTATTCTAGGTTCGTTGTATGTTACCTTAATAGCTTTCTGCTTGTCAGCCCCTGTATGCTTGCTTGCAGCAATATTTATAACCCAATTTTCATCAAAACGCTTTATATATTTCATGCACCCTGTAATCGATATTTTAGCAGGGTTGCCTTCAGTAATTTATGGAGTTTGGGGCATAATTGTTATTGTACCTTTCATATCAGATTATCTGGCTCCTTTATTTGGGATTAAAAGTTCGGGCTATACCATACTTGCCGGAGGAATTGTTTTAGCAGTCATGTGTATTCCATACATCCTGAATATGCTGATTGAAGTTTTCAATACGATACCCAGCGGACTAAAAGAAGCATCGCTTTCGTTGGGCGCAACCTTTTGGGAAACAGTTAAGCATGTAGTAATCAAAAAAGGTTTTCCAGGTATAATATCGGCATTTGGCTTGGGTATTGCCAAAGCTTTTGGCGAGACTATGGCTGTTATGATGGTAGTAGGAAATATGTTACAGACCAAGTTCGATCTGTTTGATGCAGGCTACCCGCTTCCGGCACTTATTGCCAATAATTATGGCGAAATGCTTTCTATTCCAATGTACGATTCTGCATTGATGTTTGCTGCACTATTACTATTTGGTATCATCTTGCTTATAAATCTTGTTTTCAGGTATTTCATTTACAGAACTAAGAAAAATGAATAGGAGAAAAATTATTGAGGAAAAAATATTCAGGATTTTGTCAGCTATCGCAACGTACTCGCTAATTGCCACTTTAGCATTTATTATCATCCTAATATTTATAAAGGGTTTTCATGCATTATCATGGGATATGGTTCTTAAAGCTCCCAAAGGTGGATATTATTATGGTGGCGAAGGGGGTGTTTTAAATGCCATTGTAGGCTCATTGTACATTTCAATTGGAGCAACTATAATTGCAACCATAATAGGAGTTCCAGCAGCCTTATATATCAATGTGTACCTATCACGTCGTAAAAGAATGCAAAATTTCATTCGCTATATTCTTGATGCTTTGTGGGGAGTACCATCTATTGTTTACGGTGCTTTTGGTTTTACCTTAATGCTGTTTTTAGGCATGAATGCCTCCTTGCTTGCAGGTATAATTACCGTTTCATTTTTGATTATTCCTATTGTTGTTAGAACCTTTGACGAAGTATTATGCAACATACCCAAAGGCTTACATGAAGCTACACTGGCTCTTGGCTCAACCAGAACAGAAATGGCATTCAAAATCATATTTAAACAGGGATTTCCCGGATTTATTACCGCTTTGCTTTTGGCTTTTGGCAGGGGAATTGGCGATGCCGCTTCTGTGCTTTTCACCGCTGGTTACACCGACCTTATTCCCATACATCTCGATGAGCCTGCGGCAACGCTACCTTTGGCTATTTTCTTCCAGTTAAGTTCTCCTATACCTGAAGTCAGGGAGCGTGCTTTTGCAGCAGCGGCTATTTTAACCATTATTATACTGGTTATTAGTCTTACTGCGCGATTTCTTTCTAAAAAATATTCTATAAGCAATTTAAAATAAGCTTGACCATGTATTTGCTAAAAGAGGAAATGATGACACACAATAAAATGATAAATATAGTTGACACTGATATAGACACAGATTCAATTTTGCAAATTAGTAATTTAAACGTGTATGCAGGAGACCATCACATTTTAAAAAATGTAAACCTGAGAATCCCCAAGAATAAAATTACTGTTTTACTAGGGCCGTCGGGCTGCGGAAAAACTACCCTGCTAAAATGCATGAATAGGCTATCCGATCTTTATAAAGAACTTGATGTATCGGGTCATATTTATATTGAAAATGATGATATTTTGAATACCTACAAAAATATACCATCCATTAGGCAAAAGATGGGCTTGCTTAGTCAACGTCCTTATCCATTACCCATGTCAATTTACAAAAACGTGGCTTATGGCCTAAAATTAAAGGGTATTAGAGATAAAAATCTTATAGATTATAATATAGAAAGACACTTAAAGGAAGTAGGTTTATGGGATGAAGTAAAAGACCGCCTTCACAATTCACCCCACAGCCTTTCTATTGGACAGCAGCAACGCTTATGTCTTGCACGGGGACTTGCTGTGAAGCCACGAATAATACTTGCTGATGAACCAACCTCGGCACTCGACCCTATTTCAAGTAAAATAATTGAAAACCTGTTTAAAGGCCTGAAAAAGCACTACACCATAGTATTGGTAACCCATGTATTAAGGCAGGCAGTCCGGTTGGCCGATAATGTGATATTTATGTCCCACGGTGAAATTATTGAGCAAGGTAGCCCTGAACATTTATTTAAAAATCCACAAACCGATAAACTAAAAGAATACATGGTTGATGGTAATTAATCAAAATATAGAATCAAATTTCACCAAAAAAACTCAAGAATAAATGATACAATTAAAAACTATATTAAGTAGTGCAATGTTTTTGTTTGCTTTAGCAGCAACTGCACAAGATGACAAACTTCAAATAAGTGCTGAATTGCGTCCAAGAATAATTGTGGATGGTGGCTATGCTGCACCAAAGGCTAAAGAAGATGAAACCCCGGTTTACACCACACAACGAACACGACTAAATGCCTTATTTGCTAGTGAAAAGTTTGAAAGCTATGTATCGCTTCAAGATGTAAGGCTTTGGGGAGCCGATAATAATTATAAAAGCAGCGGAGTGTATGGAAATACCGAGAGCTTATCTCTTAATCAAGCATGGACAAAATTTGAGTTTAAAAAGGATCTTTCCATTAAAATTGGAAGACAGCTTTTTGCTTACGACGATCAACGTGTAATTTCATCGAGGAACTGGAATGATTATCAGGTTACTTACGATGCCTTACTTTTTGAATATAAAAAAGAAAAACACTTATTTAACCTTGGATTAACATATAATGCCCAAAGCAAGAATGATATGTTTTATCCGGAGCAGAAGTTTAAAACATTTGATTTTTTGTATTATAAGCATCAGTTAGACAAACTGAGCTTTTCTGGTATTGCTATAATTACAGGCAACACCATTTCGGACACTACGCAACAGGTTTATTACAGAGGAACTTATGGAGCAAATATTATTTACAAACATCAATTATCGAATATTCGCACCTCATTGTATTACCAGCATAATTTAACCGAAATTGGTGAAAGAACCTCGGCCTATTGCTTCTCACTATTTGGAGAATATGAGTTTTTAAAGCATCTAAATATAGGCTTAGGAATAGATTATCTGTCGGGAAATGATGAAACTTCAGAAGAAATAACCAATACTCAATTTGACTTATTATATGGACGAAGGCATAGTTGGTACGGATACATGGACTATTTCAGCACAACTCCTGAACAGGGTTTGCAGGATTGCATGTTAAAAATAAGATACAATTTTTTTCAAAAAATGAGTTTAAATATAGATTGGCATTACTTCTTACTTTCTGCCGACAGATATGATGTTACAAATGCAAGTGCATTGGTTAGCAGGCAACTTGGTCAGGAAATTGATTTAAAGTTAAACTGGGATTTTTATAGCGGGGCTACTTTTGAATGTGGTTATTCTTTTTATAATTTAACAGAAACCCTGAAACAGGTGAAAAATGTAAATAATGAAAATTTGAGGTTCCCTCAATTTTGTTACTTAATGATAACCATAAAACCGTCTGCATGGATTAATATAAAGGCTTAAAATTGCACTGCGATTATAAAGTATATTAAAAACAGATTATTTAATACAACAGTACGGTAATATTTTTTAATGTATTGATTATGAGCATATTAAAAAAAACAACCAATATTTGTGTAACTCGCTGTAATTCGTTATTATAAGGCTAGTGCGTATTTGAAAGCAAAAACTCTCGGTTGGCACAGAGCTAATTAATTATGAACACAATTTAGCAATTTTAATTCTTCTGTGAAGAATTGATTTGCGGAGTTTATTAATTGTACATACTATCAGGTCACTAATTTGCAGCATTAGCTTTATAAATTGTTGTGCCTTGTGCTTTATTAAACACAACGAACATCCTATGTATAAACATAATTATGTAGTCATAAAGTATTTTCAGCTTAGAATTTTCTTGTCTAGGATAAATTGGCCTAATACAATTATGCTTCAAAAGCATTCTGTATGCTCTTTTTTCTTTTTTTGTAAGATTATTTGGATAAATTTCGCAGTGAGAATAGTTATATGTCAATGGCTTATGCTCAACACCATATGAATTTGGTTCAAATTCAGAACTATACTTATGGACATTTCTAATTGTATCGACAGAATATCCGGCAACTCCATAATCAGAATAATACACTTTATTGTCATTGAATTTAGCCCACGAAGGAATTGAAAATGCACTCCAATTAAAGGATTGGTCTGTTCTTATTTTTGAAAAATCTGGATATTCTTCGCCATCTTTCCAATCAACACTTGGCTTATGCCTTGCATACATCCGATTTTTTAAACTAATTTTCGTTTCGGGATATACTTTCTTATTCTTCTGAGATAAACAATTAGGAAATCTCATATTTATTATAAAAATCTTCTACAATAATTTGTGATTCTGAAAGTGATAAAACATCTTCATTTTCTACAATCGCCTTGTCAATCTTGTTCTCAATAATATACCCTAACTCTCCGTTGTTATATAACTCAAAAAACATTGTTTCATCTCCATTACCAAAAGATAAACATATGCCTTCCTCAGCAGAGGTTGTAATATTATCAGGAAATATGCCTTTGGGTGCTAAGCAATTAATTAGTTGAGTAGCCTTTTCAATTACGTTAATTGTTGGTGGTTCTATATTTTCATCTAATAAATATTTCTTTTCTAAGACAATAACATTATTGAGTTTTGAGATAGCTGACTTCATAAAGAAACAATTATTATCCATTAGTTCAACATTTGCATTCATAGCCTTATATAAATGTGAAAACTGATTAACATCTATTACTAGTTCATCACAGATTCCTGAAACCTGTCTTGTTCTCGAAATATTTACATCTGACACTAATTCCATTTTAGGTTTTTCGTCAAATGAAATATCATCCATTGCCAAAACTGCTATCATAAATTAGCCTCCCATTTTTGTTTTGCTTCATCAGTAATTATACTTTCAAAAAGACTTAATAATTCTTTATGTGCTAAATCAAACCAAGATTCCATAGTTTGATTATTTAGAGCTCCCCTACAAGTACTTTCCATGACAATTAATTTTCTTTGGTCTGAGTTCTTTTTTGCACTTCGAATATTTAAAGTAACATTCCCATTTAAGTCGTCAACAGGATAAGAATATTGACTCTCAATGGTTTTTAAATTTTTATTTAAATTGATAAATTTAAATATTTTATTCAATTCATAATCTTTTAAACCAAAATCATCAATGTATATATGGTCAACATAAGTAACTTCTAACTGGTTCAACCTTGCATTAAGATTTAAATCAGAATTTAGTTTTGAATATACCGATAAAAATTCATTCAAGACAACTGAAAAATGAGGATACTCTGAATTATTATTAGTTCTTCTCCAATTAAATAGAAATTTATCAGGTTGTAATTGAATTAGTTTATTTTGAGGTTTACTTATAAAAAACTTCCTAGTATTAAATCCTTGAATTATTCTGTTCTCATTTGGAACATCAATCTTTTCTATTACAGATGGCAATGGTTGTTGTTCTTGTATGAATGGAAAATCTGATTTTATTTTTTGATAAAAATCATAAAGATATCTATTTTCAAAGGTAATCCCCTCAAATTGAGCACCGACAACAACTTCAGCTACAGGAGCATTATTAAATTCCATATGTTTAAAACTATTTTCTTATAAAACTCAAAAATACACATTTTGTTGTTAAAACATCACAACTATTGGAAAAACTCTCAATTCTCTTGCATAAGGCACAACAATAATATAATTCTTGTCTAATATCTAACATCTTAAAAATCTACCGATCTATTGTAATATGCACTCAGTAATTAATGCAAATCAAGGATTGAAATAAAATAAACCGATTAGGTTGTATCGCACTGAAAATGGGACTTAAATCAGCGCATTCACATATTTACAGCTTGTAAATCAAATTGTTAATTGAGTTTCATCTTTATCAATTATTATCTGAAATTTGATTTGATTTAAGCCATTCCCGAATAATTATATTAAACAATGTAGTTTAGAATTATTCTTTTCATAATTTCTGTTATTTTTGCCCGATGCCAAAAAATAATATAATTAGTATAGCAGGTAAACAGGGTGCATTTGAAAATACTAGAAATGCTTTAAAGCAAATAGACCTTAGCTCAATTAAAGGAAAATCAGTATTAATAAAGCCAAATTGCGCACGAGTAGTTAAACCTGAACATGGTTATAATACCCATCCAGATGCTGTATCGGCAACCATTGAAGCTTTTCAAGAAGCTGGTGCTTCAAAAATTTCTATTGGAGAGAGTCCCATAGTTGGAATTGATACGATGCAAGCTTTCGAAATGAGTGGAATTAAAGATGTTGCCAATAAATATGGCATTGATCTAATTGATTTTGATAAGGTTAAACCTATTAAGAAACCAATACCCAATGCCCGTGTGGTGAAGGAAACCAAGTTTAGTTCTGTAATTTTCGAATATGACATTATTGTTTCCTTACCAGTAACAAAAACGCACATGCATACTGGTGTTACCCTAGGTATTAAGAACTTCAAAGGCTGCCTGTATCGACACGAAAAAGTGCGTTACCATCAGCTTGATTATCTAAACGAGAAACATCCCGAAAAGGCTTTAGATTCAGCAATTTCAGACCTTGCAACTATACTAATTCCTGACATTACTGTTGTTGATGGTTACATTGGCATGGAAGGTTTGGGGCCATCGGGTGGGCATAAACTCAAGTCAAATTTTGCTTTGGCTTCCTGGCATCCTTTAGGTGCCGATATATATGCTTGTTTATTAATGGGCATTGATCCTGCCTCAATTCCTCACTTAAGATTGGTTGCCGAAAGACGCGGATATTCAATGAATCCAAACGATTATAGCGTGGTTCAAACCGATTGGGAAGAATATATTTTTCCATATCAAAACCCACCTAAAGAAATATCTATTGAATATAAAAATGTTGTTTTTAAAGATAGTGAGTCCTGCAGCGCATGTTTATCTACAATCATGCTTTTCTTACGAAGATTTAAAAGCGATATGGGTCAGTATTTACTTGACGATGGCAACTTTCATTTAGCCATTGGTAAAAGTGTTGATGATGCAGCCGAAGGAACCGTTTTTGTTGGAAACTGTACTCGAAAGAATAAGGATAGAGGAATATTTGTTTCAGGATGTCCACCGGTACCTACCCGAATTTACGAAGCAATAACAGGTGAAGAACCCGAAGAGAATGAGCCCGATGTAGTTTAAATTAATGAACAAACTCGCTTAAAGCAGACGATGTATCAGTTTATTAGAAATACTATTTTGCAGCAAGCTGCCGTTGAATATGAACCCACATTGTGGGATTAAATCACCTGAGCTCGAAATAAATATATGTGACGAAGAAAGTTATGTTTGGGTTAGTTTTAGGCTAAATATGTTTTGAACATAACTTTCCCTTACAATTTGGTTGTTTTGGTATAAAAAGCATATAACGAAGTCTCTGTACCCTATTATGCTTCCCTTGGGAAGCTGTCGCTTGCGACTGAAGGGGTCTTTCCTACCTGAGTAGTTACTGTTTTAATAAATTCAACTTTTGCGCCTTGTAATTGTTTGACTATTTTAGCAGTCAAACATTTTATTAAAATACAATGCGCAAAACACTTTCAATATTTGCTTTAGGTATATCTCTACTAACAGCAGCTCAAACAACAGACTCCACCTCCACCCTTTCGCTACTATTTATGGGCGACATAATGGGTCACGATACTCAAATTGCCAGTGCTTTACAAACCAATAGTACCTATGACTATACCGAAGTATTTGAATACTTGAAACCTGTAATATCGGAAGTTGATGTGGCCATTGCAAACCTCGAAGTTACCTTAGCCGGACCTCCATTTAAAGGCTACCCGCAATTTAGTTCACCCGATGCCCTTGCTGTTGCTGCCAAAAATGCGGGCATTGATATTTTTGGAACTGCCAACAATCATTCCATAGACAGAGGCAAAAAAGGTATTTTACGAACCTTGCAAGTTTTAGACTCTTTAGAAATCCCACATACAGGAACATTTAGAAATCAAGAAGAAAAAGAAAGTACCACTCCCCTATTAATTGAGCAAAACGGTTTTAAACTCGCACTTGTAAACTATACTTATGGTACCAATGGTATTCCAGTACCATCGCCTACCATTGTGAATTTAAACAACCATACCGCATTAGCTACTGATATTAAAAAGGCCAAAGCTATGAATCCCGATAAGGTGATATTGTTTATTCACTGGGGTTTAGAATACCAGCATGAACCTAATTCTAAACAAACCGAATTAGCTGAGTTTTGCTTTAAACAAGGTGCCGATATTATTATTGGTTCGCACCCTCATGTAGTGCAAAAAAGTAAATGGCTAATTGACACAACGAATAACTCAGAACAATTTATTACGTATTCAATGGGCAATTTTGTGTCGAATCAGCGCAAGCGCTATACCGATGGTGGGCAAATGATTAGGCTTGTACTTGAAAAACATAATAATGAAATTCGCATCAAAGAATCGGGTCATTACCTTACCTGGGTTTATACCCCTATAATTGAAGGTAAAAAGCACTTTCACATACTACCATGTGCTAAATATGAACTACAACCTGATTTTTTTATTAGCCCTGAACATTTCGATAAAATGAAAATTTTTATTGCAGACTCCCGAAACCTTTTAAACACTCAAAATAAAAAAGTTAGAGAATATATCTACTATAAAGGTGAGTGGAGTAATGAGTAAGTAAACTACTCAATGTCATTACACTTTAGCATTGCATGCCCTATTCAGTTTAAAATTATCTCAAACTAAGGTTCTTCAAATAAACTTAGTGTTATAAAATAGTAACCTTGGGATATTAACAATATTGCAAAAAGTTTATTTTGTTTTAAAAGAACATATCCTTAAATTGAACATTCCAAAATTTTGGATTTATGCAACCTTTAAACCGAACTTTGAAAACTAAACTTTTTATATTATCTCTATTGTTCCCCTTATCCTTCGGTTTTATTGGAGGACTAATGGGCTATTTCTTGTATACGCCAATAACAGCCATAATTTTTGTATGTATTGGACTTATTATAGGTATTGCCCTTAACATAGTATGCTATTACCGAAAACTATTTACAATTACCCTATTTCAATCCCCTATCCCATTGTCCATGTTTTTATTGGTTTTATGGATTAGCAACGCCTTTATGAGTGACTTATATGCTTTTTTATTCGCTATTGGTGGTCTTTTAATAGGACTTTGGTTAAACAATGAACTAATTCTCCCCTTCCAATTCTATCGCATAAGAAAACGATATCTCGGAATTATATATTTCTTTTTCTCTATTGCCTTTATGGGAGTATTTATGGGCATACCTGCATTCAATTTACTATTAGGTGCTTTGGCTGGTAACTATTTATCTATACGTGTAATAAGCAATTATCGACAAGAACGCTCAATAAAAAAAAACTTAAGACAAGGGGCCTTTTACACCAGTTTAATTTTATTTATTATAACCGCTCTATCTGGTTTAATCGCCATTTCCGATATTGAAAATTCCATTCAGTTAGCAACACAAATCATCAAAATTCCTTTAAATAAAGATTTATTTGTAGGATTAATAATTGTGGGAGGCATAGCCATTGTATTATTACAATATGTAATTACCCTATTTACAGCAAAAACCATGTTGCAATTATGGAAACACAAACGTTTTAGTAGATACGCAAAAAATTAACTCCGAATTACATCGTTTCACACCTATCTTTCACATTTAAATTCTAATTTTGCTGTTTCAAAATTGAAGGTGATGCAAAAGAAAAGAGAGATTATACTTATTAATATTTCGGGTGGCGATAAAGCAGGATTAACGGCACAACTAACTCAAATATTGGCTCAAAACAATGTTAATATTTTAGATATTGGACAAGCTGTAATTCATGAAGATTTAGGCTTAGGAATACTTTTTGAGGTTCCTTCTTCCTCTGAATCGAGCCCAATACTTAAAGATTTATTATTTAAAGCCTACGAATTGGATATTCATATAAAATTTACTCCAATTGAAGAGTGTAAATACCAAGAATGGGTTACCCACCAAGGTAAAGATCGCTATATCGTTACTCTATTATCAAGAAAACTCACTGCAAAACACTTAGCTGGAGTTACAGGAATTATTGCACAGCAAGGATTAAATATCGATTTTATTAGTCGTTTGTCAGGTCGTGTTAGGTTAAATGAAATCAACAAAATACAAAACAGCAAAGCTGTAGTGGAATTTTCGGTGCGTGGAACACCAAAAAACCACGACCAAATGAAAAAAGATTTTATTTCACTTGCCAGAGATATTGATATAGATATTGCCTTTCAAGAAGATAATATATACCGCAGAAGTCGCCGCTTAATATGCTTCGACATGGATTCTACTTTAATACAAACCGAAGTAATTGACGAACTTGCATTTAAAGCTGGAGTAGGCGAAAAAGTTAGTGCCATTACTGAAGCTGCCATGCGTGGCGATATTGATTTCGACGAAAGCTTCCGTCAGCGTGTAGCACTACTAAAAGGGCTTGATGAGAAAGTGATGAAGGAAATTGCAGATAATTTACCTATTACCGAAGGGGCTGAACGCTTGTTTTCAACCTTAAAACAATATGGGTACAAAACCGCTATTCTATCGGGTGGATTTTCATATTTTGGCAACCTCCTAAAAAATAAGCTCAATATTGACTATGTGTTTGCTAACGATTTAGAAATTAAAGACGGTAAACTAACGGGTAAACATAAAGGGGAGATTGTAAACGGCGAAAAAAAGGCTGAACTATTAAAACTATTGGCTTTTAAAGAAGATATTCACTTACAACAAGTAATTGCAGTAGGCGATGGGTCAAACGATTTACCCATGTTGAAACTTGCAGGTTTAGGTATTGCTTTTCATGCAAAACCAAAAGTTAAAGCAACCGCCAAGCATGCTATTTCAAATATTGGCTTAGACGCTATTCTTTATTTATTAGGATTTAGAGACCGGGATATGCAAGAATAGCTACGAATTAGGAGACAATAATTTTATAAAGAGTTTATTTTATGAGATGTAGTAAACAGTAGTCAATAGTCGACTGTGGACTGAGGAAGACTGTGGACTGAGGATTGTATACCTAAAAACTCAAAAACACACATAGTTTGATCCTAAATCACGAAAATGGTAGTAAAACTATAAATATCCTATTATTCAATTTTAAAGATAATCTCTTTCTTCGTTTCATTGCCAAGCTGATCAAGAGCCCTAACATTCATCTTTATTAAAGACCCCGCTTTAAATCCATCAATAATACCTTTATAGCTTCGTGCTTGTCCTCCGTTTATAGTATAATATATTCTATCATAGGCTATAGGTGCATTCGTTACCGATAAAAATAAGGAAACATGATCAGGATAAACATCAATATATTCTCCCTCAACCTCTTCACTAGCAACCGGATGTACACTAAAGCGAGTGAACACTTCAGGTCCGGAATTATCGGTTCCAAATACTACTTTTGAACTATTTACATTTCCAAGTTTATCATAAGCTTTCACTTCAAGTACGTAATCTTTTCCACGCTTAAATCCATCAACAATACCAGTATACATTTTCTCGGGCTCTCCATTTATGCTATAGTAAATTCTATCAATAGCCACTTTTGAATCGGTTGCCGATAAAAATAAGACTACATGACTGGAGTATACATCAACTTGTTGCCCTTCAATTTCTCGTTTACTAATGGGCAATACACTAAATCTTGAATAAATATCGGGTCCCGCATTATCAACCACTAAACTTATGGCCTCTCTATTAGAATTATCAACGTTATCATATCCATAAATATTTAAAACATAAGCCCCTTCATCGTTCACATTAAATGGTTCGGAATATGGAGTTTCAGCACCTTCATTCCAGCTATAGCTTAATGATTTTAAACCTGATTCTGCATCACCTGCAGATAGTTTCACCTTGGTATCCTTATTAATGTATGTAGTATCGCGGGCTTTAAATACCCGTCCAATAAATTTATAATATAACTGTGGCCCTGTTAAATCAACATACGAGGCTCGGCTGCGTGTGCTTTTTTCGTTAGCAACACTTTTGTTGCCAACATTATCAATTACATATGACACGACGGCGAGCGAACCCGAAACCGTGGTTAAATAAAATGGCTTTTCATATAGAACATAAGGTTCATTATTAATACTGTATTTAATCTCCTTTATCCCGGCCTTATTATCAACTGCAGTAAGTTTTAGTTTCGTACGTCCCGATGAGTATTCACGCCCACTTACAACAAAACTATTTCCCATAATTTCATCGACCAAAATAGGTGGTGTTTTATCAACATAAAATTCATAAACATGCACCGATTCAGTATTACCAACCTTATCTACAGCATAATATTTAATGGTATGTTCACCCTCTGCTATATAAGCTGACTTTAAAGGATAAGAATAGGGTTGAAATTTTTTATCATCAAGTGAATAAAAGATAGAACGAACACCTGAAATAGTATCATCAGCTTTCAGAACTAATTTTGTTCTTCCCGATATATTATTCTCAAACCTATCCCCTTCAAATATTAATTCTGAAGTAGGTTCTGTTAAATCAACGGTAAAAGAATGGTGGTTTGGTTTTTCAGCATTACCCACATTATCAACCGCATAATAATCAATCGTGTAAACTTTTTCTTGTAAAAGTGATATTGAATCGGTGTACTTGGTATATCCCACAGAATCAATACTTACTAAAATTTGCTCCTCTCCTGCATGCCTATCAAAACTAGACAAATGAATTTTTAGTCCGCTTCCCATATACAATACTTTACCATCAAAATATTTCTTTTTAGCATCGTAAACTATTTTTGTTTTAGGAGGCCTACTATCTGCATATACCTCGAAAAACACGTCCGTTAAGGGATAATGTGTTTCTTTTGTAACCGGATCAACAGCCGATGGCGACCTAAATGAATTATATCCTTCAGTATCGAGGTACATTGGATTTGCGAACTTTTTTGTACTGTCACTTTCGAGTTGATGCATTTTCCCTTTAGCGTCGGGTTCTGTAGAAAGATATAAATATACCGGTAACGATTTCTGTACATATAATTTGCCATCATCGCTTTTGTATACTTTTTTTTCGTGTTTAAGCGGCTGTTGTGCAAATATACATTGCATCGTTAAGATACAAACAATCAAAAGGTATAGATTTTTCATATATTGATATTTTGCAATTTAAATTTTATTCCAATTTTGCACCTTACAAACTTATCTAAATCTTATGCTATTGCATTTTCTAAGTATTCAACTAATACGTAAGTTAATAAATTATGTTCAGAAAATTACACTTTAAAACCCATAACCAATACATCATCCAAGCGATCATATTTATCGCCATGCCATTCTCTTAGTTTCTCATCTAATATTTTGCACTGCTCATCCATCGGTTTCTCATGAATGTCAAAAAGCAAGCTTCTAAAATTCTTCGAAAAGTATTTTCCACCTTTCTCTCCCCCAAACTGGTCGGCAAAACCGTCAGAAAATATATAACATGTTGTTGGATTACTCACATCAATTGTTTGTTGAACAAACATTTGCTCTGTATCCTTTGCATCTTTCATTTGACCACCAATTCCGAAAAAGTCTCCTTTAATTACATCAAGTTTTCCATCTTGAATATATACCAGTGGATTGACAGCACCTGCAAATTTTATAATTTTGCGTAGTTCATCATAAACACAAACAACCATATCCATACCATCGGTATTACCCGATACATCTTGTCTAAGAGATGATTGAACCATTTTGTGCATATCTTCAAGTATCTCTTCCGGATTCACTATACCTCGATCCAGAATAATCTCCTCAAGAAAACTATTGCCCAACATGCTCATAAAGGCTCCTGGTACGCCATGTCCCGTGCAATCAACGGCAGCAACTATCGAAAGTTTATTGCCATTATTTTCAACCTCGCTAAACCAGTAAAAATCTCCGCTCACCACATCGCGTGGACTAAAGAAAATAAATGATTCGGGAAATAGTTTTGAAAAGTTACTTATTTCAGGCAATAATGCACCTTGAATGTTTTTGGCATAATTAATACTCTGATTTATTTTATGATTTTTTTCTCTAATTTCTTCATTCCGCTTTTCTAATACTGCATTATGTTTTTTCTTTTGTCTGTAACTTCGAAATATAAATAGTGCTACAATTATTACAAATCCTAATCCAATAACAAATATCAGTGTCAGTAATCTTTGACTTTTCAATTCAGCCTGTTGAGCTATTATCTTTAATTGATGTAATTGATTTAATTCTTCAGAAACTTTCAACGAATCTTGAGTCACCTCAAGTTTTTCCTCGGTTTGTTCCTTCGCTTTAATTGCCCTATCTGCTTTTTTCTCAACTACTGCAATTTTCTCTTGTGTTTCCTTATTTTGTTTCTCTATTTCCTCGGCTTGAATATTCTTTTGGAATGTAGAATATAGCGTAAAATATTCCATGGATTTTTGGGAATCGCCCTTTGCCTCATATGTTTCGGCTAACATACCATAACAGGTTCGCAATAAATTTTTATTATTTAGCTCTGTAATAACAACAACAGCTTCTTCTAAATTAACCAGAGCTTCGTCTGCACGATTTAAACTATTTAAAGCAACGGCCATATTAATAAGGTTGGTCCCTATATCTTGCTTATTTTCATGGCTACGACTAAGCAGTAGGCTTTTTCTAAAAAAAACAAGTGCTGTTTCAGGCTGGCCCATATCGGAATGTATCATTCCCATATTGCTATAAATAGCTTTTACGGCATTGCTATTTCTAATTTCAATATTTAAGACAACCGATTGCTCAAAAGATTTCAATGCTAGTTCATGCATTTCCATCTCCCAATAATAAAAAGCAAGTTTATTTAACGCTTCGGCCGCTAGCGATAGTTTGTTCTCAATTCTATACTGGGCTATATCATTTAAAATTTCTTGCTCGTTTATTTGAGAATATAAACTAAAGTTAAATAATATGATAAAAAATAAGAATGGGAGATATAAATATTTTGTCATAGCACTAAGGTTTGTTATCACAAAATAACAAAAAAAAAGGGTTAAAAAAACCTAAACTGATTAATTCATGCATTTAGTTTAGTGCAAATACAACTTGGAATACCTGCCAACATAATTCCCTACCTCAAAGGAATTGCAAGGAAGTAGATGTGCTGAAATAAATACACTTTAATAAAATTTGACAAAATTAATTTCAACACTTTAATATTGTAAGGTTTAGATGGTATTACTACGAATTTAATGCTAGATAATTTTATACAGATTTTTCTTAAGTGAGATATAGTAAGCATTAGCCAGTCAACAGATAGCAGATTACTAAGAAACTAAAAACTTGATTTAACACCAGTATCTAATGTCTTGTTATAATAAACAAATTTCATTCGTAGCTCAAACCAATGATGCTTTCAGTCCATTGCGGTTTAGTTTATTACACCGAATATTCCATAAATTTAAATGGAATACCAATCATTGCATCATAATCTTCTCCTAGTTCAAGCATATCCTCATCAGATGAATACCAATATATTACAACCTCTTTACCTGAGCTATATAGATCATGCAAAAGCTCCACTATTGATAAAAGGTACTTTGAGGTACTGGTATTAAAATACTCTAATTTCAGATGCAACTCGGTTATTTGAGCCGGATTTTCGCAATACACCTCAATCCAATCAACCAAAGGCTCATAAAAACGAATAGCATTTTCAACAATTGAACGACCTGAAATCCATAATTCACCAGATACCGAATTAAAGTTTACATCTGGTCTGTTAAGGTTTCCATCAATTTTAAGGGTTTCTTGCACAATCAAAAAGTTTTAAGTTTAAAATTACAACTCCAGCAATTTTTGAGCCATTTCTTTTGCAAGGCTTCTACATTTCTCAAGATCTGAATCTTTTGGAGCACAACGAGCTTCTACTTGCTCACCTACAATATCCCATTTAATGCGCTCAGCAAAATTATTAATAGCGCGTACACCACCACCACCCCAGCTTGCTGAACCAAAAATGCCTAAATAGCGCCCTTTTAATCCGTAGTGCTCTAAATCGGATAAAAGGTGAGCCATTGGTGGAAAAATTCCACCGTTATAGGCACAGCTGCCTAAAATAACAGCCTTATATTTCCAAATATCGTTTATTATATGTGATGAATGGGTTTTGGCAGCATCATAAACTTTTACGTTTTTAATTCCCTCCTCAACTAAAAAGCGAGCAATGTAATCGGCCATTTTTTCTGTATTTCCATACATTGATCCGAATACAATAACTGCCCCTTTCTCACCTTCCATTTTGCTCCACGTATTATAGCGATCAATAATGTAAGGTATTTGAGAACGCCAAATTACACCATGAGATGGCGCTATTAGCTTAATTTCAATGCCGCTAAGCTTTGCCAATGCCTTTTGAACTTGGGCTCCGTATTTTCCAACAATATTTGAATAGTAACGACGAATTTCCTCATTGTAAAATGAGGTATCCAAATCAATTTCATCATCGAAAACACCACCGTTTAAAGTACCAAAGCTTCCAAAAGCATCGTTCGAAAAAAGTATATTTTTTGATGTTTCATAAGTAACCATGCTTTCTGGCCAGTGTACCATTGGCACAGTAAAAAACTGCAAGGTATGTTCACCTAAGCTTAAAGTTTCGCCTTCATCAACCGTTTGGTAATTTTCGGTAATTCCGTAAAATCCTTCTAACAAAGGCTGTGTTTTTCTGTTTCCAACAATTATAATATTTGGGTAAGCACTTACTATTTCTTTTATAGCCCCTGAATGATCTGGTTCCATATGATTAACAATTAAGTAATCTAAGGTTTTACCCTCTAATAATTCTGCTACCCAATCAACTAAATCACCAGAAAATGGTGCTTCGGCAGTATCAATAAGAGCCGTTTTTTCATCGCTAATTAAATAAGAATTATAGGTAATACCCTTTTCAAGAGGCCATTGGTTTTCAAACAAATGCTTTCTTCTGTCGTTAAATCCTAACCAGTAAACGTTTTCGCTTAATTTAACTTTTAATGCCATAATTGCTAATTATATTATTACTCCTTAAAGGCCGCAAAAATAGGCATTTTTTTTGGCATTTTAACTGCTTATGATAAATGGATCATAAGATTTTTATCAGCTAATTGATCCGGATTCAGGCTTATTCATAAAAAGCATCAACCCCTGGATAATGCATTTTTTCAATAGCCAATTTTTGAGAAAAAACACGATAAACTACCTCTCCTTCAGAACATAAATCGCCTGAATTGTTAAAAAGTTGCGTGTGTATCTTTATAAACCTTCTATCTTGTTCTATAATACGACCGGTAATTTTTATTTCGCCTTCATTTACCATTACACTTTTCAGGTATTTTACTTTTAGTTCAGTGGTCATTCCAGCTGTTTCGCCCTTTACATAAACTACCCAACTGGCAATTTCATCATGCATGGTGCTTTGTATGCCACCATGCAGCGTATTGGTATAGCCTTCATAATTGCGACTTGGCAACCAGTTACACACCAACCCTTCACCATAATCGTAAAATTGCATATGCAAACCAATACTGTTATCGTTAGCACAACCAAAACATGTGTAAATACCTTTACCGGCCCATGGATTTATAATTTTTCGCATATGTATATCATATTTATAAAAAACAAAAGTATAAAACTTTAGCCTTTGCCAAACTATGATATTTCACACGCTGCTATTCAAACTTAAGTAAGATTTGCATAAAAAGCCCCGACATATATAATTATTAGGTGAGAATTATCACTGCAAATCTCAAATTATTGAGCACATTATAAACCCATTTAATGAAGCTTGGATGAGAAAATTTTGTGACAATTGTAGCAAAAAGGAATTTTGTGATCCTTCCTCGATTAAAATAATATGCGTCTTCAACTTCTGCTATCGTTTAAGTACCTTACTGGTGATAAGGCTGTCATTCATTAAGCTAAATTCAATAATATACAAACCCCTATTTAATGATGATATATCAATTTTTGCATGTGACATCTGTCCAATATTCTTTTCATTAATTAAAACTTTTTCCCTGTAAATCTATTATGGCTATTCCGGAGAGTGCTCTATTTTTAAAGTCAATATTAATAAAATTATGTGTCGGATTAGGAAAAATTGACGGTATTATTTCCTTTTCTAATTCTGTAACTGAACTTAGAACAGTATATTGTTCAAAAATATACAAACCTTTTTTTGATGCAACATACAACAATTGGTTGTCGGTTTTAATATTATTAAAGTTGGTATAAGTAGCATAATAATCAATCTTATTAGGTTGATCCGTATCTGTAACGTCTATTAATCCAATGCCTGAGGCAGATACTATATATACGTAATTTCCAATAGAAATAAGATTTTTTTCTTCTGAATTATCAAACGTATAAGTGCCAATTACTATGCCTGATTTATTACATATTTTCATTTCATTCAACTCATGGGTGGTAATAAATATATTGTTACTATTTGCTGAAATGTGAAAAATTGATCCCCCTAATTGCATAATTGAACCATTACCGCCAATTTTCGAGATTGAGTTTTTATCTGAAACATCAATAATTTGCAACCCCATATCATAGCCATCAATAATATATGCCGTATCATTGAGTATTACCATATCATCAGCTCTTGACCATTGTGCCCCACTTCCTAACCCGGTCATACCATATATAGTGGGAGAATTGATGTCGGATATATCAATTATTGCTAATTCTGGATGAGTATTGTTATAAATAGTCGATCTATATGTAGTCAAAACAAATAATAATTCCTCCTGAATTGAGAATTCTATTATCTCTGCTTCATTTGGCTCAGGAGAAAATCCTGGGTAATCAAGCAAAGAAATAGCTGATATCCTTACCGGCATTTCTGGGTCAGTTATGCTATATATAATGACACTATCGGCTGCTCCAATTATCAAGTAATTATTATCGCCCAATATTCGTGCACCTTTAACAAATTGCTTGTTGATTAAACCAATACTTTTGGGATCAGATACTTTTAGAGTAAACAAACTATCATTACCTATGCAATATGCATAATTGCCTGATATACATAAATCAGTAAGTGGAGTATTATTCCAATTTCCCAAATGTGCATTTTGACCTAAAGTTACTGAATTTAGGTACAGCATAAACGCAAAGAATAAAAGGTTTTTCATTTCAATTAGTTTAACTATTAAACGATTCTCTAAAAAAAATTAATCAACAGAAACAAATGTCATCGGTTTGCCAATATGAGTAGACAGGGATTGTCGAGCCACTTACTTGTTAAACAGTTAAAATTATTATTAGATGTAAAAAGTTAAATAAGCCATTCAACTCCCAGCTTACTATAATCTACTGCTGGTATTTCGTTAATTTTCATTTAACAATTCTTTTTTCAAACTCCACAAACAAAACATTTAATCTTTGTCTATTTGGCATTTCCAGGACTTATATGGAACGGTATAATATCCAGAGTAAGAGTTTCCGACTGTTATATTGCTTGAAACATAATAAGTGTATGTGATTTTCACATGTTTGCCCTCAGATATCGAAAAAGGTTTATATGTATCCCTTATATTCCCAACTAGTGCAGCATAATTGCCTTCATTTACATCTTCAAATTTAAAACTTGATTCTCCAGATAAATTAATCATATGAGAATAAACATTTTTCCAGTTATCAGGATTAGGTTCTATGATACGCAAATTACAATTTGATAAATCGCCAGTTTCGTCAATAATTTGAAAAGTAATTTCTGTTTTTGATAGTTCCATCTTTTCGCATCCTGTTAATATAACTACCAAACAGGTTATAATAATAGCGTATTTTTTCATTGTTAATTAAATTAAAGGGTTCGTATTCTTATTTATTTTGGATTTTTTAAACAGTATAATCAAAGTTTGCAAGTCCGTATTTTTAATTAATATACCTAGTGTCAAGTCAAGCGTAAACTGGCAGTTAAAAAGTCCTTCTCAGCCCTTCGGGCATCCCTCCCAGAGCCTGTTCCGAACTGGTTTCGGAACAGGCTCGGAGAAGTGCCTTTAGGCGAAGGGGGAATAAAGGCTAATTAACCCGAAATCTCATGCATGACTTAACACTAGCGAACAAAATTAATTTATTCGTGTAATATTTCAAGGAACTGTTCTTTTTCTGAATTAATAGATTCCTTAATAATAATTGCACTCTTTTGTGATGATTTAGTTGCCGACCAATTACCCATAGCTAAGCTTTCAGTTGAATAGCTTCCGCTCATCGATTTGCAATCGGAAGAAACGGCACCCTGAAAATTCAATTTATAAGTAGATAACATCCATTCAATAATTACAGAATTGTCATCTACAAAACTAGTGGAAAGCAATTGAGTTGAACCTGAACCATCACTAAACTCAAAACTACCTGTCAATCTATTATTGTCATCCTGAATAAGATCCAACGTTCCTTCATATGCCTTGCCATCCATGCCAAGAGTTTGATTCCATGAGCCAGTTAGAGTTCGTTTTTCTGGTTCATCTTTTTTACAACTATTTATAACCTGAATAATTCATAAAATTTGACAAAAAGCACATATCTTTTTCATTATCTACACCTTATAATTTTTAACCCCAATTATTCTTGAGAATAATTGCTGTCTCCGACAGCGACTA
>JAQICC010000221.1 GCA_027858735.1 Salinivirgaceae bacterium | reverse complement strand
CTGAGTAATGTTGATTTTGAAAACATAAAGAAACTATCTGGGAAAATAACAAGATTAATCGCAAAGTTAAGGGCTCATAAAATAATATCAAAATTGAATAAAACTTTCAGATATAGAGTCACAAAGACAGGAGAAAAGATACTGTCTAGAATATTGATGTTTAGCAAGTTTGAGATGAAAGCTTGCTAAAAGAACAAAAAAATATTAGGTAATAGTATAAATATTCTTAAAATTGATTTAATATTCTGATTATCAATTTTTAAAGGAAATCTGATAATATAAATATATTAAGAAAATTTCCGGGTGCGTTTATTTTAATGCATTCCGCTATGGCGGAACAGGTACTGTTTTTCCGAATCAAGTTTTCCGAAATAAATTCGGACTAGCTGGAACAGGCTGTTGCAATCCCGAAGGCTTTCGGGATGAAATATAAAGATATATCGGCGGATTCCGACGCACCCGAAGTAAATTAGGGACAGGCTTTACAGCTACATCAAACTAAACGCATGAATAGTCCTCCAACAAGCGAGCTTTTTTCTATTATAAAAATACATTAAGTTAGCAACGCTGTGCAGTGAAGGCCGGTTTTATTACTTGAAAAACAATTGATTGATTTGAAACAAGTTGCATGATGTATGTATAAGGTAGGTTAAATATTTGCTGGCATAGGCCATAAACTTTCATCGTGTCCTGTCTGATTTACTTTATGGTATTGCGTTGAATTTTGGGCTTTCCCAATCCATTGCTCGGTTGCCCCACCAATTAAACCTTGCATCAAATTTCTATTCGTCAGAACCTCGATTTTGCTTATGAATTTCCCGATATTCGGAGGCTCTTCAGATTTGGAGTTACCTCCAAAACCTTGCCAATCACTAATGTTTCCTATCAACTCGGCACATGCAAAGACTTTTATTTTGCCCGTTTATTGCCATGCTCGACATAAAAAAAAGGCACCCACTGGATGCCTTTTCATTATATAAACTGACTTTAACGTCGCACTTGTTCTTTAATTCTGGCCTTTTTACCAGTAAGTTCGCGTAGATAAAAGATACGTGCTCTACGTACCTTACCGCTTTTGTTTCGTTCAATTTTATCGATAAAAGGTGAGTTTTCAGGAAATATTCTTTCAACACCAACATTACCAGACATTTTGCGAACAGTAAAGGTTTTTGTAATACCAGCACCTTTTTTCTGAATTACTGTACCCCTAAATTGCTGAATTCTTTCTTTATTACCCTCAATAATTTTGTAGTGTACTGTAATAGTATCTCCAGCACTAAATTTCGGATAGTCATTTTCCGTAGCAAATTCTTTTTCAACAAGTTTTAATAAATCCATTGTAGCTTTATTTTATATTAAAATTGATGAATACAATGTATCAGGCTCACCGTCAACTGAAAGAGATTGTACCCATTCGAGGCGCAAAAATAGTGTTTATTTTTTAAATTCCATTAATAAATAGTACTTTTTGCAATAAAAATACAAACCAAAATATAATTAGGAAGGTGAATTACATATATTTATGTGGAAGTATTTTCTTTAATGCGAATCACCATCAGGCATTAAAAACTGATCTCCTGTTTCTTTAACTACTCGCTTATACCAATCTTCGCCATATCCGGGTTGCTCAAATTTTGCAGGCATGTACAAATAACCTTCAGGTACTTCTTGTTTGTATTTTATATTCCCGTCCATATATTTAGTGAACAAATACTGATAAAAACTTTTCCAGTCTTTTGTCAACCTATTTGCTGTATTTACAGAATAGTCGGTCAAAAATTCTATGGCAAGATCTTTATCTACTTTCAAAAGTTCTGCGGCAGCCATATCAACAGCGCTTGAATATGCAATGTACTTTTTCTCGCGGGTTTGCTGCTTGGCTTCAATTTCAGGATGAATAACATTATAACGGGTATAAGCCAAATTACTAACCTGATTAAACACCCAAAAAGCGGAATTATTATTAAATGACATCATATCGCCATTACCCACTTTAAAAGCTTCTGGCACCCTGGTTATACTTGTATAAATAGGGGTGTAAACAGAGCTTGCAGCATCGTCAACTCCAAACCAAAAAATTCCGCCTAACCCTTCAGGTATCCAACTGCGACCTTGAGCAACAAACGAAAAACCAGTTTGTTGAGTAGCTGTAGCACGCTCATTACAATAGGTTTTACCATCGACTTTCCAAGTTAATCCTCGCCAACGATAAGGGTTTCCATATGGACCAGCCCCAATATCTTTACTCATGTCCAATTCAGTACCTTCAAGGTGATTACGCATATTATTCATAACATCGTGAACCGATATCTTTTTTGAAGGTTTTACCCATAATGGCATACGGTTACTGGCATAGGCTGTTTTCTCATCATGAGCAATATTACCTTTAGCATAATCCCAGTATTGATCCATTCCTTCAGACACATCGTTAAACCATGCCCAAACACGCATTTCGCAAAAACGAGCTCCTCCAAAATCAATCGGGGCATAAGTATCTGAAAAACTAAAATTCTTTTTCGTTACATTTTCATTAATAAAACCTTGTTCTTTAGCAAAGCTCATAACATCGGCTGCATATACAGTAGTAATATTTGTTTCGAATATTTTATCAATATTATCTGATGAAAGAGAAGTTTTATCTTTATCCCAAGGGAAAGTCGTAATGCGAGCTTGATTTGCATGACCGGCTACATATCCATCAGGAATCATACGAGCAACCCAAACAGCTCCTTTATTATTTGGACCTTTTCCAATCAATTCCATCATCCAAACTTCGTTCGCATCGGCAATTGAAAACGATTCACCTGAGCTATAATAGCCATGCTCTTGAACCAAGCCAGCCATAATTTTAATCGCCTCACGAGCCGTTTTAGCTCTTTGCAAAGTTATGTACATTAAACTACCATAATCAACAATCGCAGTTGTATCCACTAAACCGGGTCGGCCTCCGTAAGTAGTCTCACCAATGGCAACCTGATGCTCGTTCATATTTCCAACAACATTATAAGTATGTGCAACTTGTGGTATTTCCCCAAGGTATTTCCCAGTATCCCATTCGTAAACTTTTAGCATGCTTCCATCTTCGTAATCGGCTACTGCCCAGAAATATAACTCCCCGAACAACACATGCGAATCGGCAGCGTAACTTATAAATGTTGAGCCATCATTTGAAGCTCCTTTTGTAACTAAAAAATTTGTGCAAGCCCAACCAGAGGTTTCAGCTATTAATACCAGCGCTACAAATAATGGCAATAGTTTTAATTTATTCATTATATATTGGTTTTAAGTATTTACAATGTGAACAAAAATAGAATAATCTTGGTGTGATGCTATATTGTAAAAGGTGTTGTGCAATACCATTATATTTCGCCGTTTTCATTCAATTCCACAATTCCATCGGGAGACAATTTCAGCGCAATAAGCAGTTTTACGTGACTGAATAGTTTTTTTGCTTTAAAATCAAACCAATTCTGCCGATAATCTGAATTATCAATTAGCCATTTAAAATTCCGAAATGGTTTGGACTTATTTAAGGCATTAAATAAATCTACTTGAAATTTTTCATCCTCCATTTGGTAAGCAAAATCTTCCATAATCCTATATGATTCCCCTGATTCTAAAGGATCTATTTGCATCCAATCTTCACTATCCTTTTCAATTATTAATAAAACGTCATCAACTATTTCTGATGGAAAATCTTCGTATTCCTCTTCTTTTGAATAGTATTTAAGTTGCATGGTTAATAAGTTTAAGTGGCATATCAAGCCGCAATCAATCAGTCCTGCAATTTCCTTTATTACATTATCCTCCACCATGATTTTATATTTATTTTTATTCGTCTAGTCCTTTTCGTATAAATTTATTTGCATTCGGTAAGGCAATCTGCACTCCGCTTTTCATTTGTGAAAGTATTGCCATAAAATCGATCAAATCATCCTCCATTTCAGGCATATAATCGAACAATAGAGCAAATGCTTTTATAGATTTTTCAATACACATAAGCAAAAGCTTGCCTATAGCATTTTTGTCTTCCCAAAAAAAATCGTCATCATCGTATTTATCTTTTTTCTTTAACCCTCTTTTCATTTTCACAGGTATCATACTCATATACCAATGAACAACATTGAGAGCTTCATCAAACTGATCGTATTTATTTTGAGAAATATTCCATAAATGTGAGGCCTTCTCATCAATATGATCATTGTTTAACTCAAGCCATTCACTCAACCTTTTTAAATAATCCATGGCTAATGTTTCCATTAAATGCTCATCCTCGTCATTAAAATCGGGTTTTGTGCCTAAATCAATTTCTTCATCTATACCTATATTAAATTCTTTCATTTTGTCGCTAAGCATGGATCCTATTTCTTCAAAAATAATTTTTGTGTATTTTAATGCATCCTCCATGCTGTGATCATCATGCAAACCCATTTCTTGTTCCATGTCAAACTGGGAACACCTATCGGTAAAAAGGCATCGCTCACACCACCTATCACAATAATTAAAAATACCATCAATATTGCTCTCCTTAGGTTTAAAAGAACGTACCGATTCTCTTACTTTAGCTTCATTAAAGCTCGTCTTTTTTTGAATTGTAACACCCTCAGGCAACAAATTTTCTATGTCAAAATCAATTTTACTATCAACAAATTCAGATGGTTTAAAATCTTTAGCAAGCTCTTCACAACCCTTACATTCTCCCGGAATAGGACAATCTTCAATCATATAACTACAAAATTCAATCCCAATCCGTCCGTAATTTGTTTTTGGTTTATCCGTTTCCCACACCTGATAAAGCAATTTATATTTTGTTCGATTACTTAATATATCAGGAAAAGCCAATTCATAATTATGATGTTGCAATAATTGAACAAGCCATGGCAACAATTTGGAAACCTGATCATCACTCAATCTTTCCAATGGCGGTAACGATTCTTTAGGCAAACCTACTATTTGTTGCAATTGGCTTTGCTGACCCTCCAAATATTGTTCAACAACAGATTCATTATCAAAATTTTGCCATTTAATTTTATCAATAATAATATCGTCATTTACAATTTTACCAATATCCTCAATAATTTGCGAAATATATTTATCCATAATTGCTTTTTATCGTTCTAACCATATTGTTAAGCTTTTATTCATAAATAGCCCCTCCAATTGCATTTTCAGAGGCTCCGGTAGCTTCTTTCAAACAATTTACCTGATTATTAATTCGTAACAAACCCAATAAAGCAAATATTAACGCCTCCTTAAACTCAATTAGTTCTTTATTCGGAATAACTATTTTTGCTTTTACCTTTTGTTGGATTAGATCAATTAAAAATGAGTTATAGGCTCCTCCCCCTGTAATTAATAATTTATTTGCTCCTATTTTGTTTAAAATAAATGCAATTTGAACTGCTATATGCTCATAAAATGTTCTTAAAACAAATTCTGCTTGCATATCAGTATTTATTAAAGGAATAATTTGACTTTCAACATACTCCCACCCCAACGATTTGGGCCCAATTATTTGATAATAACCAAGCTTGTTTAATTGACTCAATAATGGCAAGTCTATTTCACCCCTTCTCCCAAAATTACCATTTACATCGAAATTTCGCCCTAGTTTTTTAGCATATAAGTTTAATATTATATTGACAGGACAAATATCAAAAGCAAGCTTTTTACCATTGTTGCTATATGATACATTAGCAAACCCTCCTAAGTTTAAACATGCACCATATTCACCAAACAAAAGTTCATCGCCAATGGGAACTAGAGGTGCGCCTTGCCCGCCTAATGCAACATCGCTTGTTCTAAAATCGCAAACAGTTTTAATTCCTGCTTGAGCTGCAATTTCTGCTCCTGAACCTATTTGTAGGGTTAAGCCCTTTTCGGGCTGATGAAATACTGTATGGCCATGGCTTGCAATAAACTCAGCTTCAAATTGATTGTCTGAAATAAAATTAGATACCGACTTACCAATAAACCTACCATATTCGACATTCAAAATTGAAAGATCGAAACCTGACATTTTTGAAGCTAATGGCAGTTTATTTTTTAAGGATTTGGGGTAATCAATGGTTATTGCCGTATTAATTGAAAACTTAATTATCTTATCTTCTTGCCAAAATTCACAGGCTGCAATATCCAAACCATCGAGCGATGTACCCGACATTACACCAATACCCTTATATAACTTATTGTCCAATATCATGATCTTGCTCCGGATATATTTCGCAATCTTTTTCAAAAAACGAAGTATTCCCCCTCTCATCAATTACACTAATCACTACCTCTACAAAACCTTCAGTAGGCATGTACTCATCAAATTCATAGGTAATTAAGTCGTTTTTAGCATCGTATTCAAAAAGCACCCAATTACCATTTATTGTTCCGCTATAACTTGCAATACCGCTAAAATCATCTTCTATTTTAAATTCTAAAGTACTCATTTTGCTTAAATCTGATGTCGATTCTAAAGCTCCCAAAGCTTTTATTATTGGAGGTGTTGTATCCATAACAACCGTTATTGTACCGAGCTTGCGAACTTGAGCTTCAACTTTGCCATTTTTGGCAACTCCACCAAGTGCACTAAATCTTTCTTTATACCAAAGCCCCAACAAAAGCTTACTTTGGAGTGAGTCTGCAACAGAATCGTGCACTATGCTTACGTAATAATAATTATGTATTGGCGTATAACTATTATGTATATAATATATTGACGAATAGGTATTCGGGTACTTAGTAGTATCAACCGAAAAATCCATAAATAAGGTGTCGTAAAATGATTTTTCAGCAAACGTAGCCATCAAACCTAAAGTATCTAGTGTGAATTCATGCTGCCAAGGGATAACAATTTCATCTCTTTTTTTTGCAAGCAACTTCGTGCTAGCGTTTACCGTTTTAATGAAAAACATTAATTCAGATTTATTTTGATGTGCATCCGTAGCTTCAATTCGAATTTTATTTACAGAATTAGGTTCACTAAAATCCAACACACCTCGATTAACAGCATCAACGTATACCGATAAATTATTATTAGGTGCTATGTACATTTTATGCAATTTGCGTTTCTTATCTATATTTTCCTTGTAATCCATCAAGCTATTGATATAGCGCGTTTCTGCAAAAGAAAAACCATCAAATTTCTCATAAAAGAATAAGGTGTCATCGATAAAACCCTTAAGCTCGTAAACGCCGCACCTATTGGCCGAACCATTTAAATAGTCGTTAACTTTTAAACCAAGCCCTACACTCCCTGAGGCTGTAAGTGTATCTCCTTGCCGTAAGGCAAAATCGGCATTTGCACGCTTTAAACTGTAGTAATGATCTTTACTCTTACCATTAACCGTTCCCCTTCCATATTGTGGATACACGTATAAGTAATCCATTTTAGGGGGAATGTTATCTTCAATATCGTAACCAAGAAATAGACCATTCATTGGACGCGCACTTTTGGTATCACGAATTTCAAAATGAAGATGCGGGCCCCCACTTGATCCGCTATTGCCTGACAAACCAATAATATCACCTTGATTTATAGCTAATTCTCCCTTTTCAGGAAAAATATCCACGCCATAACTTTTTCGCTCATATTGAATGGCTTTTACATATTTATCGAGCTGTATGTTGTATTCTTTCAAGTGCCCGTAAACCGAAGTATAGCTGTCAGGATGAGTTATATAAACAGCCTTTCCGTAACCACCGGAGGAAACCTTTATTCGAGAAATATATCCGTCTTGAACGGCATAAACCTTAAATCCTTCATTCCCTTGAGTTTTAATATCGATCCCTGCATGAAAGTGTCCGGTACGTAATTCAGCAAAATTGCCCGATAAATAAATAGGAATATCTACAGGCGGAATCCAACCTAAAGTATCGCGTTTAAGTTGAGCAAAAGATGATAAATTAATAAAAAATAGACTTATAATAAATATTCTTTTTTGCATTTTAAATCAGATTGTTAGTGCACTTGTTTATTAAGAAACAAAGTAATAGAATATAAAAGAATTTCAGAAGGAATTGTTCAAAAGTTTTGAATGGTTTTTTTATGAAAAATTATGCACATAATTATTTGATAACAAAACAAATATTCATACATTTGCAGCCCGAAAATAGTTTATAAAACTTAAAGATTAGAAGTATGTTAAACAATTATGAAACCGTTTTCATTGCAAATCCCGTTTTATCTGCACCACAGATGAAGGAGGCGGTTGACAAATTCAAAGCTATTATCACCGAAGGGAAAGGTGAAATTGTACATGAAGAAGATTGGGGCTTACGTAAGCTTGCTTATCCCATTCAAAAGAAATCGACTGGATTCTATTATTTAATAGAATACAAAGTTGAAGGAGAACTAATTAACAAAATTGAAACAGAATTTCGTCGCGACGAAAGAGTAATGCGTTTCTTAAGTGTTAAATTAGGGAAATACGCTTTTGCATATGCTGAGAAGAAAAGAAGTATGAAACAACAAAAGAAGGAGGAATAGGACATGGCTCAAAATCAATCAGAAATCAGATACCTGACTCCACCGTCAGTAGAGATTAAAAAGAAAAAATATTGCCGTTTCAAAAAGAATAAAATCAAGTACATTGATTATAAAGATCCTGAGTTCTTGAAAAAATTCTTAAACGAACAAGGGAAAATTCTTCCTCGCCGAATTACTGGTACATCATTAAAATACCAACGTAAAATTTCGGTTGCTATTAAAAGAGCTCGCCATATTGCGTTGCTCCCTTATGTAACTGACATGTTAAAATAAAAAGGAGGAACAAAGATGGACATTATTTTAAAACAAGATATTCCGAGTTTAGGATATAAAAATGAGGTAGTAAAAGTTAAAGATGGATATGGTCGTAATTACCTTATTCCTCAAGGCCTAGCTATTCTTGCTACTGAGTCGACCAAAAAAGTGATGGCTGAAAACCTTAAACAACGCGCACACAAACTTGAAAAAATCAAGAATGAAGCGATTGAATTGAAAGAAAAATTGGCTGACGTAAAAATTACTTTAGGTGCTAAAACTAGCTCTACAGGAAAAATTTTCGGTTCGGTTAATAACATTCAATTATCAGAAGCTCTTCAGAAACAAGGTTATAATATTGAGCGTAAAAACATTTTGGTAAAAGGCGACACCATTAAAGAAGTTGGTGAATACAATGCTAAAATTAAACTTCACAAAGAAGTTGAATTTGACTTACCATTTATTGTAGTATCTGAGTAATCAAAAAAACAGATATATAAAAAAAAGGCATCCAAATGGATGCCTTTTTTTATATCATTTTATTTAACTAGAAAAATTTAGTTGCATGCTCGAATTGCGATTGTTTCAATTTCAATTAATGCTCCTAGCGGTAAGTTTGCAACTTCATAGGCTGCTCGCGCAGGTGGTTTCGACGTGTAATATTGAGCATATACATTATTCATGTCACCAAAATCAGCTATACTTTTAAGCAATACTGTTGACTTTACAACATCGTTTAAAGTAAAATTAGCTTCTTCAAGAATTGCTTTTACATTTTTCAATGCTTGCTCTGTTTGAGCTACAATACCATCAGGCATTTTTCCTGTTTCAGGGTTAATAGGTAGTTGCCCTGAAATATATAAATGCCCAGCATTATACACTGCTTGACTATAAGAACCAATTGCTTTCGGAGCTTTATCGGTTGAAATTATCTTCTTCATTTAATTAAGTTTAATTATTAAAACTCAAACAAAACAACTACAAAAAAGTTTTTTAATTCGTTATTGGAATTCAATAAATTCAAAAGGTACACTAATTAATGTTGCATAATCTTGACCTGTTTCGAGCATATCTTCATCATTTTTACGGGTCTTCCACACAATTTTAACATCAACGCCAGTTATGAGCATTTTTTCGAGACGTACTAAAAATCTTAACAAAACCTTTGCTGTAGATGAATTAAAATATTCTAATTTAAAAGTAACTACTGTTGTTTGGTTTGGATTTTCATGATATTTATCAAACCAACTAAAAATTGGATCGAAAAAACCCATAACGTTTTCAGGTCGTGATCGGCCAGAAAATTCGAAAACCCCTGTTGATTTATCAAGATGAATTTGAAAAGTAGTATTGGTAGGTTTCAGTATTAATGGATCCATTTGTTTTCTATATTTTTAATGACTTCAAATATAGTAAATTAAATTAGATGAAACTCACATACAAGGAAGGCAATTAAGGGTAACCGCATTTTAAAATAAAAAAAACAAACACGGTTCATGAATTACACCAACCTGCCTCGCCGACAGGCATGCGTGGAGCAAATATTTTGCTTCATCAGCGAAAGTTTTAACAGTTACCCTAAGAGGCAATTATGTTCATTGTAGCTAACCTAAGAGAACATGATTAATTATCAACATTTTAACGCCTCTTTAAGTACCTGAAAATGATGGCCGCACTTCTTACAAATAACAATCAATTACTAAAACTTTAATTTTTTTTCAAAAAAGTCCCAAATATTATCCTTTGGCGTAGGCGCTGTAATTTCAATAATATCTTTACTAACGGGGTGTAGAAATTGTATTTTTCGTGCATGCAAACTAATTCCTCCATCGGTATTTGAACTAGGGTATCCGTACTTAAGATCACCTTTTATGGGGCTCCCAATGTTTGACAATTGCGCTCTTATTTGGTGATGCCTGCCTGTACGTAAATTAATTTCAAGCAAATGGAATGTATCTGAATGAGCAATTACCTGATAGCTTAAAATAGCTTCTTTGGCTCCCTTTTTGCCCGCATTACAAACAAAGGATTTATTTTTTTTTTCATCTTTAAACAAGTAATTTGTAAGATTTCCTTGTTTTGGTTCTGGGCATTTCTTTACAACAGCCCAGTATATTTTCTGAATGGAATCCTTCTGCTTAAACATTTCGTTTAATCGGGTCAAGGCCTTACTGGTTCTTGCAAAAATAACCCCTCCACTAGTTGGCCTGTCCAATCGATGGGTTACTCCCAAAAAAACATTGCCTGGCTTATTATATTTATCCTTCAAATATTGTTTTACAAATTCACCCAATGGAACATCACCCGTTTTATCACCCTGCACAATATCTGACACCTTTTTATTTATGACAATCAGATGATTATCCTCGTATAAGACCTCTACAGGTGAACTACTATTTTTCCGTGTGCTAGTCAAAATTGGTAGGGATTTGGTTATTTTTGAAAATCGTAGTCACGCTCTACTTTCGAAATTCTGGTTTTAAACGACTTGTACCCATCAATTTTTCCCTTTTGCTGAGCAAGCAAATGATCTGACTGGTTTTTCCATTTACTTATGGATTCCAGATCTGTCCAATATGAAATTGAAATACCCATTCCATCTCGTGCCGATTCAATACCCAAAAATCCATCGTGCCCTTGCGCAAGTTCTATCAGCTTATCTGACATTTCGTTATATCCATCATCAATATTAGTTCTTATTGTTGTAAATATAACAGCATAATACGGAGGTTTGGGAGTTGATGCAATCATTCGTAGAGGCCAAATTAATACTGTTCCTTTTCATTTGGAAAATCCAAGGTTCGCACATCATTAATATAAGACTTAACAGCACCATCAATTTCAGCGGCTAAATTATTGTATCGACGTAAAAACCGTGGAGAGAATTCCTGAGTTATACCTAACATATCATGCAAAACCAATACCTGACCGTCGACTCCTCCACCAGCGCCAATTCCTATTACAGGTATTTTCACGCTTAACGCCACTTCTTTGGCAAGTTTTGCCGGAACTTTCTCTATAACAATACCGAAACAACCCAATTCTTCAAGTAATTTCGCATCATTTTTTAAACGCTCTGCTTCTTCTTTATTTTTAGCCCTAACTACATAGGTACCAAACTTATGAATACTTTGTGGAGTTAAACCTAAATGCCCCATTACCGGTATACCTGCCGATAAAATTCGTGTTATCGATTCACTGACCTCTGCCCCACCTTCAAGTTTTACAGAATGAGCTCCGGTTTCTTTCATAATACGAATTGCAGAATTCAGCGCTTCTTTTGAATTTCCTTGATACGTTCCGAATGGTAAATCAACCACCACAAGGGCTCTTTTTACTGCACGAACAACAGAAGCTGCATGATAAATCATATTATCGAGCGTAATGGGTAAGGTGGTTTCGTATCCTGCCATTACGTTACTTGCCGAATCACCTACCAATATAACATCAACTCCTGCCTGATCAACCAATCGCGCTAAACTATAATCGTAGGCCGTTAACATTGCAATTTTCTCGCCCTTTAACTTCATCTCACTTAAAATGTGAGTAGTTACAACTTTTACATCTTTATGAACCGACATATTTTTATTGTATCATTTTATCATTAATTGATTCTTATGATGTAATTTATATCACCAGCACTGAAGAATCATGTATAATTCACTAAATAAAGTGCAAAGTTGACTAAATAATTTAATTTATCCTTAAATGCTGGAATAAATTTTACTTGTGGAATTCGAATATGAAGTAAGCATTAAAGTTTTCAAAAAAAACGAATTAAACAATTTATATGAGCATACTAATTTATAATTCTACTTTTTCCGATTGTTTAATTTTTGCTCTTTGTGAAAGAACTATTAGCAGTAAGATGACTATTGCAATAATTGAAGCTAAAAAGTAAAACCTAAAAAACTTGTTCTTTTGCTGCAACTGTTTTTTTACCAACAATACTTCTTCATTTACTTGATATTTATCTTCAACAATACTATTTTCTTAATTAAAAATAGAATCGCGTAAACTCACAAATTTTTGATAATACGACAAAGCCTTTTTTGAATCATTACGTAGGTAATAAAGCTCGTACATCGATTTATAGTTATCCATTTGCGTTAGCCTCAAATCATGGTCAAGAGCCATTTCTAAGCTTTTATTAAAATTCTCTGTAGCTTCTTTAAACAGACTTAGTTCTTTTTGAACATTTCCAATATTATTAAGCGATTGAGCCAGTATTATATTATCGCCCATTTCTTTATGAATTTCGCAAGCCATTTGGTAGTACTTAAGCGCCTGATTAAATACTTTTTTATCATTATACAAACTACCTAAAACATTGTAAATTTTAGCAATTTCATTGGTGTTTTGCATGTTTTTGTAAATGTCAAGCGCTTTGTTAAACCACTCTTCGGATTTCTCGTAGTTTTTAATTTTGAAAAATACATACCCTTTTAAGTAACTCATGTTTGCAATCGAAGGTAAATGATCGAGAGTTTTATAAATATTGTAAGCAAATTCATAATTTTCGTTTGCTTTCTCAAATTCGTCCCACTGAAAATATATAGAACCAATACTGGTATAAACTTCAGCCTCACGTATAGGAAATTGCAGTTCTTGAAATACCTTCAGCGTTTGCTCAAAATAAAGCAAAGCTTTGGCATAATCGTTTAAGTTATAATATATAATCCCAATTTTTTGCATAACATTAGCTATTTCCGTTTTCTTTCCAATTCTCATTATCATGCGTAAAGCTTTCTGGTAATAATTTAATGATTGATCATAGTTTGCCAAATTATAATAACTATTACCTAAAAAATTCAAAACACGAGCCTCATCAGCCTTATTTTCTAGTTTTTGAGCCCAAGCCAAGCCCTCTTCGGCATACTCAATTGCTATTTGAGCTGAAAGGTTTCGGTTCGATTCTAGTACATTTAGCAGATATGACACCTTTTGTTGCTGAGGCACCTTTGCAATATCAGACAGTATGGTATCACCCGGTTGAATGCTAGCTACACTAACTTTAGAAAGCCATAGAATTACACCAATTAAAACAAGAATATTTTGAGTAGTTCGTTTCATAATTTAAAGTTAAGCTAATTTGGATTAACCTTTGGTAAGCTAAAATAAAAAATTGTTTGCTTATTCTCTATACTTTCAGCCCACAATTTACCTTTATTAATTGCAATAAACTCTTTACAAAGCTTAATTCCAAAACCGGTTCCTGTTTCATTCATGGTTCCTGTTTTCGAAGAGCTATTATTACCCGATAACACGGCTTCTAATTTTTGAGACGACATACCAATACCATTATCTTCAACTCCTATCTCAACCTGTGAATGATTCTGATGAATAAATATTCGAATTGTGCCATTACTATGCGAAAACTTAATTGCATTCACTATTAAGTTTCTATATATCAGTAACAAGGCACTTCTATCGACAAAAGCAAAAGTGTATTCAGGCAGTTCATCAATAATGCTAACCTCCTTGTTTTTAGCTATCATATCCATCCAAATTAAGCTTTCTTCGAGTGCTTTTTTTATATCAACACTTTCGGGATTGTAGCCAATTAATCCACGCTGTTTTTTCGACCAATCAAGTAAATTATCCAGTAAGCTCATGGTCGATTTTGTAATCCCATCCATGTGTTTTATAATTGTATTACGTTCACCTTCATTTAAATCGGCAATGGGTTGATTCAGTAAATCGCTCAAATTACTTAAGGTTGATACCGGACTTCGCAGATCGTGAGCTACTACCGAAAATAGTCTTTCTAGCATAGTATTCGTTCGTTTCTTATTTTTTAAACTCCTGAATAACAAAAGCACAATAACAAGAAGCAAAACAAAACTTATAAGCCCTATAATCAACATTAATCGATGAAACTTCATTTTTAATTCATCAATTTCTTTTTGTTTTTTTAGTGTCTGAATTTCTATTTCACGTTTATTAATCTCATAATTAACCTGAAGCTCAGCAATTATTTTCGTGTTTTCTTTGTTTAAAATACTGTCCTTCTGCGATACATAAAGTTGAAAATACCTTAGTGCATCTTTGCTATTTCCTAATGACTTATAAAGTCGGTAATTATCGTAACACGCACTTTTTATTAACTCACCCTCATTAATATCAAGCGATAGTTTATACGCCCTGTCAACATATGTTATAGCTTTTTGATACTTGCCCTGTTCAATGTATAATTGCCCAATATTTAGAGATGAAATGGCTATTCCTCTTGAATTTGAAGTTTTCTCATGTAAATGAAGAGCCTTATTAAAATAGTTAAGTGATTTATCATACTCATTAAAGTTAAAATACACATCTCCAATATTGTTTAGAACCGATGCCATTTCGCGCTCGTTTTTCATTTCATCAAACAAATTATATGCATGAATATAGAAGGATATTGATTTAGCTGAATCTTTTAAATCGCGATATATAAGGCCTAAATTATTATTTGATGAAGCTACTGCTGATTTGTCGCCTATCTCCTCACGAACTCTTAAGGCCTGCATATAATAGTTTAGTGCCGAATTTAAGTTATTGTTTTTCCAATGCATACTACCCAGGTAATTAAGCGTAACAGCTTTCTGCACCATTCTTCCCAACTTTTCATAAATATCAAGTGCCTGATTATGGTATTTATTGGCGAACTCGAAATTCGACAAATCTTTATAAATTAGTCCAACATTATTAATGGTTTTCGCTTTGTTAAAATCATCGTTCAACAGGGTATAATATTCAAGTGACTGAAAATAAAATTCAAGAGCCGAATGATATTTAGACATCATTAAATAAACTCCTCCAATTTTATTTAATGAATTTGCAATAGCCTTTTTTCCGCCTAATTCAGTTCTAATTTCAAGTGCTTGGGTATAATATTTTAATGCGCCAACAAAATCCGACATTGCTTTATATGCATTTCCCATATTATCGAGCGATTTTGCAATATCTGATTTACTATTCTGATCAACCCGAATTTCAAGCGATTGTTTGTAATAGATTAAAGCGGAATCGTATTTAGCCATATTCAAAAACACGTTTCCCATGTTATTTAACGAATATGCAACGGCCTTATCTTCCCCCAAATGTTTTTGAATAAATAACGCTTTTTTATGGTGCTCAATGGCCAAACGGTATTGTCCCATATCCTTATAAAGAATACCTATATTACTATGTGAAGAGGCTACATAATAATGGTCTTTCATTTCTTCCCTAATTTTTAAGGCATCTAAATAATACTTTAACGCATTATTGTAATTGCCCATTTTCCAGTAAATACCGGCTAAATAATTTAAAGAAGATGCCTTTAGCTTATTGTGATGAATGGTATTTGTAATTTCTAATGATTTTAGAAGAAGCTGCAGTGCTTTGTCATAGTCTCCCATATCGCGGTATACAATTCCCATAAACTGGAACGATTCTGCTTGTAAATCTTGTCTTCCAATTTTCTTTTGTATTGACTCAGCCTCTTGATATACTGATAAAGCATTGTTAAACTCCCCTTGTTTCCATAAAACATGTCCCAACGAGAGTAAGGTTTTGCTTTCCATCTCTTTGTTCTTAAGCTTTAAAAATGCTTTTCTGGCTTTTTTAAGTTCTTCAGTTGCTTTGATGAATTTTCGCGAGTTATATAACGTTTTTCCTTCCTCAAAAACTGCCATTGCTTCACCTAAAGGAGAATTATCTGCAATATCAGTCACATCATTTTCATTAACTTCTTTTACATAAATATTTGCAAAAATGGAATCATCATCGGAATGTTCAATGGTTTGAGCAAATGAATTATTTACAATTACTAGAGACAGAAATAATACTAAATAAGCTAGAATAAATTTTGTGGGTTTTTTCAGAGTAGTATGCTTTAACATTTTACAGTCATTTTAGTTATATTCTAACTCCAACAACAATTACATCATCAATTTGGCGACCTTCACCTTTCCAAGCATTAAATCGAGTTTCTAATTCGTTTTGTTGCTCGTTCAATGGCAGCTCATGTACCGCATTTAAATATTCTTTAAAATTACGCATAAACAGTTTACGGCCTTTATCACCTCCAAACTGGTCATAGTATCCATCGCTAAACATGTAAAGCATATCATTTTTAAGCAATTCAACTTTATGATTTGTGTAAGGCTGTTCTTTAACCATATGAACGCCAATTGGCATTCTATCACCATCGTACTCAATTAATTCTTTATTACGGAATATAAATAGCGGATTGTGAGCTCCTGCAAAATCTAAATAACTATTCTCATAATCGATAACGCAAAGGGCACAGTCCATGCCATCTGATGTTTTATCATCGTCACTACCTGTTTGATGAAGTGCACTTTTAACATTGTCGCGTAAGCTTTCAAGAATATCAGATGCATTAATAAAAAGCCCTTTGTCAACAATTTCGGTTAAAAGGCTCGAACCTAACATACTCATAAACGCTCCTGGTACCCCGTGACCTGTACAATCAATTGCAGCTACCACCACCTTATTGTGTACTTTTCTTACAAAGTGAAAATCGCCCGAAACTATATCTCGAGGCTTCCACATCACAAAGAAATTTGGTATCAATTTATTAATAAGCTCCTTAGGCGGTAAAACAGCAGACTGAATACGACTAGCATATTCAATGCTATCCATGGTTTTCCTTTTTTCTATTTCAATCTCATCGCGTCTTTTTTCTGCTATATCTCTTTGTTTTTCAATTTCATTTTTTTGTTCTTCAATGGCATCACGCTGCGCCAAAATCTCCTCTTTTTGCTGAAGTATTTCCTGATTTTTAAGTTCCAAAAGCTCATTCGCTTTTTTAACCTTCTTATTCTGACGTACAATAAATATTGCAGAAATTGATACAACAATAAGCAAAGCCAATCCATAATAAATTAGGATAAGCTGCCTCCGGTTTCTTTCTTTTTGAAAATTAACTTCAATGCTTTTCTCTTGAAGCTCGCGTTCCTTTTTCTCCGTTTCATAACGAATTTGCATATCGGCAATACGCTTTATGCTTTCGCCACTTAAAATTTCATCTTTAATTTTGCTATAAGCAGTATAATTCTCATAGGCCAATTTATAATCACCAATTGCCGAATATAGCCTTGCCAAATATCCGAGAGCATCTTTCTCAAGATTCTGATTGTCTAACTCCTTTGCAATTGATAATGCCCTTTTAAAATAAGGAAGTGCCGTTTTATTATCTTTATCAATCATATAAGCACTACCAATACTGAGTGACGAATAGGCTTCTCCGTTTAAATCGTTTATATTTTTTCGCAACTCTAATGCCATAGCATAATACTGCATTGCCATTTGCCCCCGACCAAATGTACGGTACAAACTTCCTATACTGTTTATTATGGCTGCGGCGTTCTTTTGATCGCCTATTTCTTTATAAATAGTTAATGCATTCTGATATTCAATTAAGGCACTATCTTGCTCTTTTAAACTTCTGTACACCAATGCTAAATTAGTATGCGATCGGGCAATATAGGTTTTATCGCCCACAATATTGCGAAGTCCAAATGAACTTTTATAATAATTTAGGGCCTTTCTGAATTCGCCCGATTTCCAATAAACACCCCCCATAAAATTTAAAGCATTCGACTCTGAAAAACGATCGCCAGCTTCACGATAGTGTACTAGTGATTTTTCGTAATACTCAAGAGCCTTTTCATAATTACCTAAGTCCTTATAAATTAAACCAATGTTATTCATGGTTGCTGCTGTAATTTTTTTATCACCCAGCTGCTCTCTAAGTTCCAGTGCTACTAAATAGTTCTCAAGACTTTTTTTATATTCTTTATTCGACCAGTATACTCCACCCAAATTATTGTAAATGGAAGCCAATTGCTCATTTTCATTGGTGTTTTTTAAAAGCTTTAAAGATTCTTCAAGATATTCAACCGCTTTTATAAAATTCTGTTGCTTTTTATATAAAGTAGCATAGTTATTTAGCATCGATGCAATTCCCACTGTATCGTTTAAACCTCTACGAATAGTAAGAGCCTTGCTATAAAAACTCAACGCAGAATCGGGAATATTCCTCTTTAAATAGACATTGCCTATATGGTTCAATGTTGTTGCTAGTTCTCCTTTGTTATCCTTTTTAAACCAATCGCCCAATGCTCGATTATAATATTCAAGAGCGGTATCATAATCACCCTGGCTGCTACTTGCCATGCCCAAGTTATTTAATATTTTTGCTCGTTCCTCAACATTGTCATGATTTTCGCGTATTTGCAAAGCTAGAGTGTAGTAATGCGTTGCCTGGTCAAAATCGTTTAAGCGCCAATAAACCCCGCCCAATAAATTAAACGATTCAGCTTGCCCTATTTCTTGTTTTTGTGATTCATAAATATCGAGAGCCTGAAAATGGAAATCAATAGCCATATCCAAATCACCCTTGTCGCGATACTTAGTACCTATTTGATTTAAAATTCCTGCTTTGTCTGAATCCGACGCGCTTTTTTTTAATTCTTTTTCTAGATCTTCTATATCTTTTGCTCCCACAAATAGAAAAGTGAAAACAAATAATAGAAAAAGTACAATGTTTTTAGTGGGCATAGTTTGATTGTTTGTATTCAACAAGCTATAAATTTAGTAATAAATAAGGACTGGCAAAGATTTTTTTTCTTTCTTGTGATTTTAAATCGGAGATTGCAATAGGATTACTCAAGAAGGGGCTTATTTATACAAGAGCATGAATATTCTATTTTTCTTTTAAAGTACTTATAACTTCACTAGCAAAGTTGCCTTTAGCTACCTTAACTTCTACAGCATCACCTTTTTTAAGAACGCTGCTATCTTTTACTATATTTCCATTATGGGTTACCCAGGCATAGCCTCGTTCTAATATTCTTTCGGGATTTACCAGCTCAACTTTTTCCGATAAAAAATTTAAACGACGGTCTTTTCTACTGAAATAGTTATTTAACCATCGGCCTAATCGTTCTTGCCTGATTTCGCAGAGTTTTTGCTCTTGATGAAAATAGCCTCTGGTAATAATTGTGAAATTATGCTTTAAATTATCAAGCTGACTGCTTTTATTGCTGCGATATAATTGTACTCCGTTTATAATTTTGGAATTGGCCCAGATAAGGTATTCCTGATTGTTCCTAATTAATTCTAATGAACCTAATTGAAGTCTCTGTGTAAACTTCTCCAGTTTATAATCATTGTTTTCTAAAACATTTAGGGCTAAATCCGAAACTATATCTTCATAGCTATCTAGTTGCATATCAAATTGGCCAAATGTTTCAATTAAAAATTCGGCTAAAGCCGTTGGAGTCTTTAATTTGGTATGTGCCACTAAATCTGTAATGGTATCGTCACGTTCATGGCCAATACCTGTTAACACAGGCAATGGAAATTGGGTTATAAAATAAGCCAACTCGTAATCATCAAAGCAGCTTAAATCCGACTTTGACCCCCCACCTCGGATAATAGCTACAACATCAAAATCGTCAATTTGGTTATATATCACCTCAAGAGCGTTTATTATCGATTCTGCCGCTTTATCACCTTGCATAACTGCAGGAAAAAGTTCTGTATTAATAGCGTATCCAACTTTATTATTGGCTAACTGATTAGTAAAATCGCCAAAACCAGCAGCTGTATCTGATGAAATAACCGCAATGCGTTGTGGAACAAGAGGAAACGGAAGACCCTTATTCATATCCAACACACCATCCTTGTCCAATTGCTGAATAATTTTAGCCTTTTTCCGAGCCATATCCCCCAAGGTATATTGCGGATCGATATCTTGAATATTAAGACTAAAGCCAAAAACCTCATGAAACTCTATTGATGCCCGTACCAGAACTTTTAAACCACTGCGAAGAGTTTCACCTGTAGTTGTTTCAAAATAAGCTTTGAGGGTGCGAAAGGCAAATGACCAAATAATAGCTCTGGTTTTTGCGATTATTTTATCTGAAATAGAATCCTTTTCAACCAATTCCATGTAACAATGGCCACTTCTGTTTAAATTAAAATCGCTAATTTCGGCAACTACCCAAACAGGCTGTTCATAGCGACTTTGAAGTGTAATTTTAATATCAGAAACTAATTGCGATAAACTAACCGATTCAATACTCATGCTATTGCTTCACTATTTTATTTGAAAAAATACCTTCTTGGGTTTTCACCGTAAGAATATAGTAACCTGTACTAATATTCTCTAAGCTTTTAAGCTCAATTATATTAAAAGAAGAAGAATTCATCTGCTTCTTATCATTGTATATTTTCACTCCCTGAGCATCATATAATAAAATTTCAATCTCTTGCTCATTTTGTATATACAATTGGAAACTTAAATTTTTATTAAAAGGGTTCGGATACATTTTGACCCATTCATTTGAATTTTTGCTTTCATAGCTAGAACTATCAATTAATTGAAGTGCTTTTCCAAAATCAGGAACTCCAAATCCATAATTGTTATCAGGATTATCAAATCGATCACCATAACTTCGAATTAAATTAAGAAGTTGAGCATTTGAATAATGGGGTAAGGCCTGCCACAAGCAGGCTACCATACCCGTTATTACGGGGCAAGAAAAAGATGTGCCGCTTCCTGTTATCACTGTATTATCGCTACTAATAATGGTTGTGTGCAAACCTTTTGCCACAACATCGGGCTTTGTTCTACCGTCGAATGACGGCCCACGGCTGCTAAATGATGCTAAGAATTCTTCACTATCAACAGCTCCAACGCAAAGTACGTTCTCTCCATCACTTGGCGCTGTAATATATTTCCATTCATCGTTACCCGAATTGCCAGCACTATTAACCACAAAAATACCCTTAGAAAAAGCAATTTCAGCTCCTTGGGTTATACGTGTCAATTTACCGTCCATATCATTATAAGTATGGTTCATATTCGGATTATCATAATTACTATAACCAAGAGATGCTGTAATGATATCGGCACCTGCACTATCAGCAGCTTCAGCAGCGGCAATCCAGTTATCTTCTTCAATAGGATATTCTGTATATACATTTTCGGTTCGAAATAGATGGTACGAAGCTTGAGGAGCAGTACCTACCATTTCTTCCGGTAAATTACCTCCCATTATCGATAACACAGCCATTCCATGGGTAGCATCATCAAATACATTGTCGTTTCCCTCAACAAAGTCCCAATGACTTAATATGCGTCCCTTTAGATTTAAGCTATCAAAACAAGACAATTCATTGGCTCGCCAAAACCCTCCATCGAGAACGGCAATATGTATGCCTTTTCCCATAAACCCCTTTTCGTGAAGTTTCTGGGCATTACACATCTTTATCTGATTGTACGATTGTCCATAGTTAATAGGGTCGTACTCCATATTCCATTTATTAATCCTATTCGCCGATTTATTATTACTCCATTCATAAACCAATGAAATTTGCTTCACAAAAGAGCAACTATTGGCTTCAATTAGAAACATATCGTTGTTTGTTAAAAATACCGCAGAATTTAACCAGCGACTTGTAACATGAAGTTTGGCGTTTAATTTTAGTATGCTATCGGTATAGCTCCTATTTACAGGAAAATCTTGTTCGCTAATATCAATATTCCTCAAATTTCGTCGTTCTATGGCTCTTTCCGATAAATACTCTTGAGGATTATCAATACTGAATGATGCGTTATTTTTATCGGTAAACTCCACTAAATATCCGTACTCATAATCTTGAGCGGTAATTATTTGGCCTATAAAAAGAATTGCAATTATAATTAATGCTCTAGTTTCTACCATAATCAATAATATTCTGATAGTATAACGTTCCTTGGGTTACTCTTTGTTCAACTGGTATCGATAAATCATCGGTTTCTTCAGAGTAAATATCAACTGCCGTTTTCATAATCAACCCAACACCATATGCGTATTTCTCAAAAAAGTCTAGTTTATCAATAGCCGATACAAAATTCTTTTGGGTGACTGTTAAAACTGAATCGAAACTAAGATTCCCAATAACCAAGGGCTCATCAACGAAAGTAATGGTATAGCGGTATTGATCCAAGGTATCTTTACGATTAAAGATATCACCGTTCCAGTTCTGGTCAATTTCAGCGGGAAATTTAATTTTCAAATAGGGGATATTTTCCTCTACCATAAGCGCATCATTTCCTTTAATTTTGGCTTGCCAAACACCTACAGGTTGCCAGGCATGATTACTGCTATCACGCATAAATCTTTCAATTCGCAAGGTAGAATCATTGACAGCATCCAAAAACCAATCGGAAAAAACTTCACGCAACTCATAACGTAAGGTATCGTATTTATTAGAGGCCGAATCAATATCAATATGGGTTACTTCAAAATGCTTCCACATACCAGGTTCAAGAGGAAAGTATCCGAAATCGTAGGATACTGGATGTTGTTTTAATTCCTGTTCTTTACAAGAAAAAAATGCAAGGGCTATAAAAAATATGGCAGTCCATTTGTTAATCATAGGGTAAAGATAAAAAAAGATTCAGGCTGATAGAGAATTTTTATGAGAAGAAAATTGCTTGCTATTGAATTGATGGAGAATATATGAACAGAATCCTATTCCAAACGAAGCACCAATAGTGAATTGTTGCTAAGTTTTAAAACTTTATATTTTTCTTCATTAAGGTATAACCACTGATTCGCTTTAAAATATCGCCATTTTTTATTCTTTGTGGAAACCAAAATTGTAGGTTCATCAGTATGTCGCTTAATTCTATAGCTCGATTTTACCTTTGTAATATTATCACCATTTATTTTCCAGATTAAATATTTATGGTAGTTATTTATATCAAGACTGCCAGCCACGAATTCAAGGGTGTCATTTTTGTTAATTCCCTGAATGTCTATAGATTACCATTCGCGAACTAAATCATCGGCAGTAATTTGGGCATTTGCATTAAATTCAAAAATTATCAGAAAAAGTAGAAATAAATTCTTCATTGCATTCTGTGTTGAGCATACAAATTAAACCAAATGAAGAAAAAAAGAAAATTTCCATTAGGACTCCATAGCAACTGCATTCAAAATTTACCCCTATGAAAAAAATATTTTCTCCACGAATTACACGAATTAACACTAATTCGTGTAATTCGTGAACTGTTTTTGTTTTTATATTTTTAAATGCAGTTGCCCTGATTAGGACTCTCTTGCAAATTAATGCTGATAAATAAACTTTTTGTATCACTTAATGGCTTAGACTTGGTAGCAAAAACTACCACTAAGACAGTAGGGCCTATGATTTCACAAAGTATAACAGGGTTCCAAAAAATCGAAGAAAAAAGCGAGTTGTAGCAACTCGCTTTAAAACACAATATAAAATAGTTTATTTACTTCAGTGCTGATCCATCTTTTAATAATGCCGCGCTTTTAATTAAGCGAATCATTTCACCACGGTATCCTTCCTCATCTTCACCTTTTGAACCTTTTGCAAGCTCTCTTGCTGTGTCAAAAGTTGCTGTTCCCTTAAATTCTGAATCGCGTAAAAGCATTCCAAATTCGGCAACAGAGGCTGAATATCTAAAATTATTTGACGTGGCATTTACATCAATTAATTCATTTTTAACCACTCGTTCAATTAGTTTGCTCTTGAAACCATCGGGTTGTTTATACCTTAATTTTAGGGTAATTAAATCGTTGCTAGCAACAGCCGATTGCGATAATGTGGTGTTTTGATATTTTAAGGTCTTCGTTTCATTACTTTTTTTAGCCGGAACAATTTCGTATAAAGCTGTAACCGTATGCCCTGCACCCATTTCACCTGCATCTTTTTTATCATTGTCAAAGTCTTCGCTATTTAAAATTCGGTTTTCATATCCAATTAAGCGATATTCAGCAACGTTAGCCGGATTAAATTCCAATTGAAACTTCACATCTTTAGCTATGGTAAAAAGCGTACCACCAAACTCATTTACCAATACTTTTTTTGCTTCCTGCAAATTATCGATATAGGAGTAATTGCCATTGCCTTTATCCGCAATAATCTCCATTTTATCATCCTTATAATTGCCCATTCCAAAACCTAAAACCGATATTGCTATTCCTTTTTCACGTTCTTTTTCAATTAATCGTTCCATTTCTGCATTGCTACTTTGGCCTATATTAAAATCGCCATCGGTAGCCAACACAATTCGGTTATTGCCATTTTCCATAAAATTTTCTTCTGCCACTTTGTATGCCAGTTTTAGCCCTGATCCTCCTGCTGTTGATCCCCCTGCATTTAGTTTATTAAGTGATTTTAATATGGTTTGCTTTTGGTTTCCGGGTGTTGAAGGCAATACTAAACCAGAACTTCCGGCATATACAACAATTGCCACTCTGTCCTCTGAACGTAATTGATCTACCAATAATTTTAATGATGATTTTAACAAAGGAAGTTTGTTTAAATCGGACATTGAACCTGAAACATCTAAAAGAAAAACAATGTTCGAAGGCGGCAATTCATCCATATCTAGCTTTTTACCTTGCAAACCAACATGTAATAAATAATTGTCTTTATTCCACGGGCAAGCTGCCAATTCTGTATTAATACTAAAAGGATCATCACCTTTTGGCTGCGCGTATTCGTATGTAAAATAATTTATCATTTCTTCAATACGAACGGCATCAATGGGAGGCAAATTGCCATTATTAATATATCTGCGCATATTACTATACGATGCGGCATCAACATCAATTGAAAATGTTGAAAGAGGATTCATTGAAACCTTTTTAAAGCCATTTTCATGAATAGCAGTGTAGCCTTCTGTATTGAATTGTTGATTTATATCATAATCTGCAACTTCACATTCCATTCCCATTGCGAAATTTCGCCTGTTTCCCATTTTATGCTTTCCACCCTTTGTTATCTGAGCAACACATGAAGTCATTTGCACTTCGTTTTGTGTAGCAACTCCTCTTATTACAATTTCTTGTAAACTGGTGTTATCTTCTTGCAGATTAACATTAATTGTTGTTCTTCCTTTAACCTTAATCTCTTCAGTTTCGAAACCAATAAAGGCAAAGACTAAAGTTTTATGTAAAGAATCGATTTCTATGGCATACCTACCATTCATATTTGCTACGGTACCAATTTGAGTACCTTTTAGCATGATAGTTGCACCCGGCAAAGGCAAACCGTCATTTGAACTGGTAACAATACCTGAAATTCGCTGACCAAAACTTGTACTTACTAAAAGTACCAAACTAAATGTTATCGAAATAATTAATGCTTTTGTTCTCATGGCTATTTATTTTAAATTAATAATTCGTTTTTCTATTAATAGCATGCAAAGGCAAATGATATTCCATAATTTTTTTTAATTAATTGTTCAATTAGTTTTTATACTGTTGATATTATGACAATTACATAGCATTAAAAAATATCCATATTGAGTTAGAAATACTATTTTGATATTGCATATAAAGATTAAAACAGCGAAATTATACCACCAAGATGGCGGCGATCCAAATTAAAAATCTTAATTTCATCCGGCATATAAAAACATATGAACCAAAACACGCAACATACATTAATAAGACAATACAAAACATCTAAAAAATTGGAGGTTTTAGGGGAATTATATCAACCCTATATGCCTTTGGTTTATGGTGTATGCCTAAAATATTTAAAAAATAGAGATGCCGCACAGGATGCTGTAATGGATATTTTTGAAAAACTAGCCATGGAACTTTTAAAGCATGATACACCCGATAATTTTAAAACATGGCTATATGTAGTTGTAAAAAACTTTTGCTTGATGAAACTTCGTAAGGACGGATCTGAAAACCGAGCTTTTCAAAAAATGTCAGTTGAATTTATGGATAATGGCTTTTCATTGCATCCTTTGGATGAAAGCGATGAAGTGGATTTCTCGCCCGCTTTAGTTGAGTGTATGAAAAAGCTTAAAGAGAGGCAGCGAAAAGCTATTGAGCTATTCTATTATAAGAAACTTTGCTATAAAGAAATTGCAGATCAATTAAAAACTGAAGAAAAGAAGGTAAAAAGTGACATCCAAAATGGTAAAAGAAATTTGAAAATTTGCATTGAAAATCAAATAATTGATGAATAATTTTGATCCATATAGTATAAATAACATATTGAACTACTTGAGAGATAAACTTTCAAAAAGGGAACGCTATGATTTAGATCGGGAGATTTCGAAAGACCCTTTCTTAGAAGATGCTATGGATGGATTTGCTCAGCTTGCACCAGAAGAAATGGAGCATGATTTATTAAAACTAGATAGCCGCATAAACAATTTAATTACCAAAAAGAAAAAAAGAACCTTAATTCCATTTTTAAGAATAGCTGCAGGTATAGTTATTATTGTTGGAATTGGTTCGCTAGTAATTTTTAAAAGTATTCACAACATTACGCATAAAGAGATGGCTAAAAATAATTCTCCAAAAGAAATAATAGATTCATTACCCGATAATTATATACCACAAAACAAGGCCAGAGCTATTCTTGATAAGTTTGAAGAACAACAAGAAAAAGATCAATTAGCGCACGTTCTTTCTGAAAAAACAAAGATTAAGGAAGAGTCTATAATAAAAAGCGAAGAAAAAAATCAAGCAAAAACTGCTGGTAAGATGTCCGAAATAACGCTTTTTGCTGATGAAGATTCTGAACTAGTTGCAGGACTAGAAATACAAGAGGATATTGCTTTATTGGATAAACAAATTGTTACATTCGAAAAGGAAACTGAAGATGATAATGCAAAATTAAAAGAACCTGCAACTGATCCATCAGTGATGCTTCAGCCAATTACAAAAGCCAGTAAATTAACAAAAAATTTAACTGTAACCATTCAGGGTAGCGTTATCGATATTGATACTAAAGAACCCATCATTGGGGCAACAATTACCCAAAATGAGGAAGGAGCCATTTCTGACATTGACGGTAATTTCAATTTTGAGATTAAAGATGATTCCGTAATTCAAATTGCATTTATAGGATACAAAACTCAGAAAATAACCACAACGGAATTGCTCGAAAAGAAAAACACAATCGAACTGCAAGCCGACCAGATTGCTCTTCAAGAGGTAGTTATTAGAGGTGTAGCTTCACATCAAAAGATGGAAGCAACCAGTGCTATAAGCCGTATTGAACCAAACAAACAACCGCCAGAGAACCTTTCGTATACCATTCGAACAAAAAATGCTCGAATAAATTACAACTCTGGGTTTGAAAAACATGCGGAACCCGAAGGTGGTATTGATGAGTTTGGAAAATATATTGAACTCAATTCAAAACTTAGTCCAGAGAAAAACATGAAAGTTATTTTAGAATTTTATGTTACTTCAAATGGCACAATTGGTAATATTCGCATAGTAAAAAGCGATGGGAAAGAATGTGAAAATGAAGCTATAAGGTTAATAAAAGAAGGACCTGCATGGACTCCTGCTGAAAACAATGGCTCATTAATTCGTGAATTGGTGAATTTGAAAATTGTTTTTAAAAATTAATCGTCCAACATTCTTGGGTTTAACTGAAAAAAAGCCACAAATTCACAGAGATTAAGAATAATAAATCTGTGAATCTGTGGCCATTTAAATACCTAAACCACACTTTTAATAACACCCCCTCCAACAAGACAGTCATCTTGATAAAATACAGCCGATTGTCCAGGTGTTACGGCATCCATTGGATTATAGAATTCCACTTTTAGTAATTCATTTTCTTTCGTCAATCGAGCTAAGCCTCCACTATTACGGTAGCGCACCTTTGCATTAACTTCAATCTCACCTTCAATTGCACCCAACTTCATTAAGTTTTCATTTTCGACGTAAAATATTTTGCTATTTAGCTCGTCGCGTGTGCCCAATACAACAGTATTGGTTTGTGGATGAATTTTCAATACATAAAGTGGATGCCCAACAGCTATTTCCAAGCCCTTGCGCTGGCCAATGGTATAATTGGGGTAGCCTTTATGTTGTCCGAGTACTTTGCCCGTCGAATCAACTAAATCACCCGGCCCAAAACGTTTTTCAAAATTGGGCACATGCTCACGTAAAAATCGGCGATAATCATTATCAGGAATAAAACATATTTCCTGCGACTCTCGTTTTTTTGAAAGCTTTACATAGCCTTTATTAAATGCAATCTCACGAACCTCCGTTTTAGTCATTTCCCCCAAAGGGAACATAGTACGTTTAAGATTTTCTTGAGTAAGGCTCCATAAAAAGTAGGATTGATCTTTAGTGGAATCATGCCCTTTTTTTATAAAATACCTGTCGTTTTCATGCAATATTTGAGCATAATGACCGGTGGCAATAAATTCGCAATTTAATTCATCGGCCTTTTTTATAATCTCCCCCCATTTAATATCCGAATTACAAACCACACAAGGATTTGGTGTTCGCCCCTTTAAATATTCGCTTACAAAATTTCCAATTACAGTTTCTTCAAAGTGCTTTCTTATATCTAATATCTGATGAGGAAAACCAAATTGATCAGCAATTTCTTTTGCTTCAAAAATGGCATCGACATTACAACACCCAGTCTCCTTTTCCATGCAAGCTGTCGAAATATTATCCCAACTCCGAAATGTTACTCCCTCTAATTCATAACCTTGATCAATAAGTAACATTGCTGCTACGGTACTATCAATTCCTCCGCTCATGGCCATTAATACCCTACCTTTACTCATCCTCTATCTCCTATTTTGTGTTGCTTATAAAACGCCAATAACTACATTGCGCAAGCCTTGCCTGAATGCTTTCGGCAGGCAAGCTTGTTCTTGTCCTTTTCTATGGAGCCACTCGAATTTATGATAGCTTTCTTATAAGCACTATTTAATATGCCAGTAACAAAATTTTTACAAAAAGGTTTTATTAATTGTTCTTTGAATTATTAATAAAATCGACTTAATATTGCCTCTTCCCTCTAAGCCAATCAATATCATTTGCGTTTTGAGGGCCATCAATTTGGTCTTTATTTTTCATCAGTTCACGCAGCATTTCATTTTGTTCGCTGTCTACTTCAGGGCAAACACCATTCTTATACTGATGAACCTTTTTAAGGTTTCCATTTTCTGAATAATTCATCCAAGGGCCTTCCTTTAAATCGTTTCTAAAAACTCCTTTTTTTCGCAATATGCCGGTACTATAGTAGGTTTTGGATTCGCCATCGAGTTTTCCATTAACATAAATAGCCTCCCACATAGGTTTTCCTGATGTATAGTACTTTATCCAACTTCCATTTTTCACACCATCTACCCAATGTACTTCTTCAATTAATACTTTTTCCGAAGTATATTGTTTAAAAGCTCCATGCTTTACCCCATTTTTATAGGCTTCTTGCAGATAGAGAATACCGCCTTCATTATAATAATTCCAAATACTATCTTTGTTTTTATCTAAGTAATTACCAATTGCAACTATTTTACCATTGCTATGATATAATTGTGCTCTTGACAAGTTGCTTCCTTCAGAATATTTTAAAAATGCGGTTAATTCGCCTTTCACACTGTACTTTTTGAAATCCCCTACAGGCTTGCCATCAATAAAATAAGTTTCGTACATTAATTTACCATCAGCGTTTTTCTTTTTCCATTCACCCTGTTTTAGCCCATTAATATCAACATAGTTAAATAATGTATCGCCCTTTTGACCCACATTTTGACTGTTGGCACCCAGTGCTATAAATGAAACTATAAGAATTAAAATATACCTTGTCATAGAATTTAAGTTTGTGCAAAAATATAAGAACATATCCACATTAAAAAACGGAATTTACATAAATGAATAATCTCGTATCAGACTTATGCTGTTCCTACATGAAAAACCAGATTATTATACAAAGCAAGGTGTGGAATAAAAGAGGGCGTCTAAAAAGTCTTTGTACCCTCTGTGAACCTTTGCATTGTAATTTTTAAAAAGCTACTACACTGAGTTTCACAAAGAAGGCACGACGTTTCACAGAGAATAAAACAATTTTCAGTTACTGCTTTACATACTTTATTTAGATACCGTCCATAAAATCAGGTGTTTGAATATGAAGTTCGAATTCAAGCCAGCCTGACTAAATTAATCTAGCAGGGCTTCAAACATAACGCCCGCCTGACTTATTCGGGCAGGAAAAAGTCGGCCTTTAGACAAACACTATTTAGTTTGTCCAAAGTCCAACTTCTTCCCCGAAATAATCGGGGCAGGCTGTTGTCGCTCAATATCCAAATCCTCGAATACACTAGTATACTGCGGTTTGAATTTTTCACACGCCCCGAATTTGAACTTTTTAGCTCAAACTCTCGACTTTATGGACAGGCTCTATTTAGTCGGGGTAGAATGTCCTCTGCTAACTTCTCACACTTACCTTTGTGGGCACATAACCAATTGTCTCCGCTTGGTGTGTCGCTGTTGCAACGAGTGGTAAGACCTCTCGGGATAAAACAATAAACTTTCAACGTGTCCTGTCTGATTTACTTTATGGTGTTACAGTGAATTTTGGGCTTTCCCTAATGAGCTCACTTGCCATACCAATTAAGCCTTATATTCAATTTCTGTTCGTCAGTACCTCAATTTTGCTAATGGCTTAACCAAGAAATAGGACAGGCTCTTCATATTTAAAATTACCCTTCATCCATGCTAACACCTAATATTTTCGATCTACTTGGCACATGCTAAGACTTTCACCGTCATGGTCTATTACCATGTACGACAAACAAAAAAGCACCCTCTAACCAAAGAGGATGCCTTATTAACTAACTTAATATGAGACTACTACTGCTTTACTACTCGTATTGCTTTGCTGTTACCAGCATTATCTTTAACTACTACCAGGTAAATTCCCGATTTTAGGTCAGAAGTGTTAATTGTAACTTCAGAAGCATCTACAGATTTAACATCTAATATTTGCCCTACTAAACTACTTATCACAACTTCACTAACCCCATCAAGATTAGTTATAGTTAATTTATTTGTAATTGGATTAGGATACATAGATACTTGATCTAATTTATTTTCTTCTACTGAAACAGCTGGTTTCCATAAATCGGCTGGGTCAATAGTTATGTTTTCATCAGCAATTGTAAGAGATTTATTTCCAACTTTATCACCATCATCCCAACTTGCGTTTTTGAAATATTTGTACTCTATTTCACCTAGATTCTTGGTCATAGGAACATTAGCAGTCCATACACCATCACCAGCATCTGACATAAGAACTGATTTTCCAGTACCAGGTGTATTCCAACCAACAAAGCTTCCAGTTACATAAACAACATCGCCTTCAACTAATTCAGCTTCTGTAGCATCAACATTGAATGTTACTGTTACAACTTCTTCATTCCATATATCAACAAGCATGTTATCTTCTGCGCCAACTTGCATTAGACGATTTTCACTACCATTATAAGTATCGCCATTATCCCAACTTGCACCTATAAAATATTTGTATGCTATTTCACCAGCATTCTCAGGCATATAAACCATAGCAACATAACCAGAATCAGTTTTTGTCATCATTACAGATGCACCGGTTCCTGGTTGGTTCCAACCATTAAAACTACCAGTAACCCAAACGTCGTCACCTTCAGCCAATTCAGCAGAATTCATATCAACAAGGAATGTTACTTTAACTGCTGCAATTACTGAAACTGTCCATACTTGTTCAACCGTATCGTTTACAACTTTATACTCAACCGCACCTGCACTAAAGTCAACTACGGTTCCGCTAACTTGTTCGGTTTCACCAATAAATGCTTTTGCACCATTCGATAAGGTAAAGTCGGGAACTAATGCAGCCAAATCAGTACCTGCAGGCATAATTACAGAAATAGATGAATCTGCCTCGGTAATTGTAGAACTTACTTGTTCACTAATTTCGTAGCTTATAAATTTAGTTTCAAGTTCTGCTGCTCCCGAAACAAACGCACTTAACGAGAACAGTGCAATAATAATTGTAGAATAAATTTTTCTCATAATAAAATATTTAATTAAAAATAAAACATAGAAATAATGTTAAAAATGCTACATTATTCCTTTAAAACTTGGGCTTAATAATTGGTATAAAACTTCTAATACCCATGCTTATACTTGCCGACAAATCTAATAATCGGATGCATACGAAAAACATTGCCTACTGAACATAATTTATGCAATCGGAACCGCAACCGTTTGTTAATGCTCTAAAACATGTTTTTTCTTGAATTTTGTATTGGTGTATAACGTACGCTATATTGATATATTTACTCAAACAGCTTCATTACTTGATTATTAGAGGTAATTTTCATGACTTTTTCTTTGCGCTTTCTAATACTCTTTAATGGGATCTAAACTCCAAAAATAATGAAGTATGAGACCTAGGTAAGCCCCCCTAATGTAAATTTGTAATAGGGTTGGAGTATATTTTTATGATAGGTTCAAGTCTTCTTCAAGCAAATAATGTCGATTGTCATATTACTTACTGCATGACTTTTGCAAAAAAAAAGCAGCATCCTTAAAAGTAATGCTGCTTATCTTATTAATTTTCATTCTTACCTAAAGTATAAATTCCCTTGCTTTATCAAGGGCATTTTGAATACCATCTGGTTTTTTGCCACCTGCAGTGGCAAAGAACGGTTGTCCTCCACCTGCGCCCTGAATTTCTTTCGATATTTCTCGTATAATATTTCCGGCATGTAAACCTTGTTCCTTAACTAAGGAATCAGAAATCATAACAACAACATTTGCCTTACCTCCAACTTCTGCACCTAATGCCAAGAACAAATTATCTATTTCACCTTTTAATTGGAATGCTATGTCTTTTAAGGCACTTGCATTACCCAAACTCACTTTTTGAATTATTACATTCACACCGTTAATTTCACGAACACTTTCAATTAACGATTGCTTAAGAATTTTCTGGGTTTCTTTTTCGAATTTTTCAAGCTGTTTTGACAACTCGGCCTTTTCATCAATCAGTTTCTTAATATCATCGAAAATATCTTTATTGCTTTTCATTAATTCAGTTACTGAATCTAATGTGTGAAGTTTGGAGTTTATAAACTTTTCAGCTTCAAACGCTGTTATGCCCTCAATACGGCGAATACCAGCGGCAGTTGAGCTTTCCGATATTAATTTAAAGAAACCTATTTCGCCAGTTGCTTTTACATGAGTTCCGCCACATAATTCAACCGAATCTCCAAATTTAATCACACGAACAACATCTCCATATTTTTCTCCAAACAAAGCCATAGCTCCCATTTCCTGTGCTTTTTCAATAGGAATTTCACGGCGTTCATCGAGATTAACATTTTCGCGAATTTTAGCATTTACAAGTGCTTCAACCTTTGCAATTTCATCGGCAGTTACTTTTTGAAAATGTGAAAAATCGAAACGAAAATACTCATCGTTTACCAATGAACCCTTTTGCTCAACATGCGAACCCAACAACTGACGAAGTGCATGATGCAACAAATGAGTTGCCGTATGATTGCATTGAGTTGCCGTTCGCTTTGCACCACTCACAACTGCTTTAAAGGCTACGCCTACTTCCTTTGGTAGTTCCTTTGTAATATGAATAATTTGTCCGTGTTCTTTTTTTACATCAATTATGGATGTTTTTACACCTTCAAATTCTATGTAGCCCTTGTCGCCTACTTGACCTCCACCTTCTGCATAAAAAGGGGTGATATTAAACATTAATTGATAAAAATCTTTTCCTTTAGTTTTTACCTTTCTATATTGAGTAATGTGAACATCGGCTTCATTATAATCGTATCCAATAAATTCCTGAACATCTTCTGATTTAAGCACAACCCAGTCATCGGTTTCCATAACTGCAGCTGAACGAGAACGATTCTTTTGAGCTGCCATTTCTTCATCAAACTCTTGTTTGTTTACCACCAAATCGCATTCTTTTAGAATAAGCTGCGTTAAATCTAAAGGAAAGCCATAAGTATCATAAAGTTCAAATGCTACTTTACCACTTACCACATTATAATTATTCGATTTTGTTTGATCCACAATTTGATCAAGTAACTTAATACCTGTTGCAAGTGTTTTAAGAAATGAATTTTCTTCTTCTTTTATTACCTTTTGAATAAGGTCTTGTTGTAAAATTAACTCAGGATAAGCATCTCCCATTGTATCAATTAGTACTGGGATAAGCTTATACATAAAGGGTTCTTTCAACTCAAGAAATGTAAAACCATACCTTACAGCACGACGTAAAATTCTGCGAATAACATAACCTGCTTTATTATTTGACGGTAGCTGACCATCGGTAATTGAAAAAGCAATGGTTCGAACATGATCGGCAATAACGCGCATGGCAATATCTGTCTCTATCACTTTTCCATAGCTTACATCGGCAATACTACCAATAGTTTTAAGAAGAGGCTGAAAGACATCGGTATCGTAATTTGATTGTTTGCCCTGCAATGCCATACAAAGACGCTCAAATCCCATCCCTGTATCAACGTGTTTATGGGGTAAAGCTTCTAATTTTCCATCAGACTTGCGGTTATATTGAATAAATACAAGATTCCAAATTTCAATTACTTGAGGATGATCTTGGTTTACTAATTCAGCCCCATCAATACTTTGGCGTTCATCATCACTTCGCAAATCAATATGAACTTCAGAACAGGGTCCGCAAGGTCCACTCGTACCCATTTCCCAGAAATTATCCTTTTTATTACCGTGCAAAATTCTTTGCTCAGGAAGATACTTCTTCCAATAGCTCTTCGCTTCGTTATCTAAATCAACATTATCTTCTTTATCCCCTTCAAAAACAGTTGCGTATATACGCTCAGGCGCTAATCCAAATTCATCTACCAATAACTCCCAGGCCCAAGCAATGGCATCTTCCTTAAAGTAATCACCAAACGACCAGTTTCCAAGCATTTCAAACATGGTATGGTGATAAGTATCGTGTCCTACTTCCTCTAAATCATTATGTTTTCCGGAAACACGCAAGCATTTTTGCGAATTTGCCACTCTAGAATCTTTAATTGGGCTATTCCCTAAAAACAAATCTTTAAACTGATTCATACCCGCATTCGTGAACATTAATGTAGGGTCATCTTTAATAACCATGGGGTCACTGCCGACTATGCGGTGTTGCTTTGATGTGAAAAAATCCTTGAATTTTTGACGTATCTCCTTAGAATTCATATATCTACAATTACTAATTGAATGGTTTGTTAGTTTTAAAAAGCTTGTAAAATTAATTTATTTCCTTTAGATTTGTAGCCTATACATAAAAAAGATGTGATAAAACATGCCTAAATCTAAATATAAATTTGATCCGCAGAGTTTAAGCTACGAAAGAATCGTACTATCAAAAGGACAAAGATCTATTAAGCTAATAAAGCAATTAGGTGCCACCATGGTTATTGCATCCATACTTTTATTGGTTCTGTCGGTGTTTTTTGACACACCCGATGAGCGCCAACAAAAAAGAGAAAACAAACAATTACTTGCTCAATACGAAATATTAAATGGTAAGCTGCAGCGAATGGAATCAACAATGGATCAAATAAAGCAGCGCGATGATAATATTTACAGAACCATTTTTGGTGCTGAACCAATATCAGCATCAGTGCGTGAAGCTGGTTCCGGAGGTGTAAATCTTTACAGTGATCTTGAAGGATATTCAAACTCAGAATTGGTAATTTTTACTTCAAAGAAGCTCGACAGAATGATCCGCCAACTGAACGTTCAATTTAAATCGTATGAGGAAGTTGTTAATTTGGCTGAAGAAAAAGAAGTTTTCTTGGCATCAATTCCAGCTATTTCGCCAGTTGCAGACAAAGATTTAACGCGCTTTGCTTCAGGTTATGGTTATAGAATTCACCCCATTTACAGAACTCGCAAAATGCATTCAGGAATTGACCTTACTGCCCCTACTGGAACAGAGGTTCACTCTACAGGTGATGGTAAAATTATAAAGGTTGGCTATACACTCGGTGGTTACGGAAAACGAATTATAATTGACCATGGATTTGGTTACAAAACACTTTATGCTCACTTAAATGACATTCATGTAACAAATGGCCAGAAAGTGAAACGTGGCGAAAAAATTGGTGAGGTTGGAAGTACAGGCAGATCTACTGCCCCACACCTGCACTATGAGGTTAGGAAAAATAACAAAACCGAAAATCCTGTTAATTATTACTACAACGACTTAACTCCTGAACAGTACGAAGAGGTTATATCAACTTCTTCAAGAACGAACATGAGCTTCGATTAACTTTAGAAACTATTTAAATTTTATCCTTAAATTCTATTATGCGCCTTTTTTGAAATATTATCGTTACTTTTTCAGTACGTAACGCTGCTATGTTCTTCAAAAATGCCTTAATATTTCATAAAACAAAACTTATACTGATTCTTACAATTTATGAAATTATTTTTCTTCTTTATTTTTGCAATATTTTTCATTGTCTCAAATGGTATTGCCCAAATCAATGATACTGTAAAAACGGATTCATCAATATTGAAAACGCTATCAATAATTGGGGTTGGCGATATGATGCTAGGCACAAATTTTCCTGCAGAATGGTATTTGCCTGCAAATAAGGATTGTTATCCACTTATGGCAGATATAAAAGATATTTTATTGGAGGCCGATTTAGCCGTCGGAAATCTTGAAGGTTGCTTTTCGGATACAGCTCCTTTAGTAAAACGGTGTAAAGATTCAACAAAATGTTATGCTTTTAGAATGCCTGAGCATTTTGCCGGATGCTTTAAGGATGCCGGATTTGATGTTTTAACCATAGCCAATAATCACTCAGGCGATTTTGGCGATCTTGGAAGAAACACAACCGTTAAACTGCTTGACAGCTTGGGAATTCATCATGCAGGATGGATAAAATACCCTACTGCAATATTCACAAAAGATTCTATTACTTACGGCATAGCTGCTTTTGCACCTAATAAAGGAACGGTTAGCATTTACGATACCATTTCGGCCAAAGGCACAATAATGGCATTAAAAGAAAAGTGCGATATTGTAATTACAACCTTTCATGGGGGTGCCGAAGGGAACAAACATCAGCATGTAACTCGTAAAACTGAAACATTTTATGGAGAAAATCGCGGTAACGTTTATGAATTTTCACATGCATTAATAAATGCGGGAGCCGATATTGCTTTTGGTCATGGGCCTCACGTACCAAGAGCTATTGAAGTGTACCAAAACAGATTTATTGCTTACAGTTTAGGAAATTTTTGTACCTATGGCCGATTCAACTTAAGTGGACCCAATGGTTTAGCACCCATTGCTAAAATTGAGATTAACATGCAAGGCGAATTTGTGGCAGGAAAAATAATATCGGCAAAACAACCTAAAAAAGGGGGGACTGTTATAGATGCTGACCATGGTGCTGCTAAATTAATTAAAGTCTTAACAGAGTCAGACTTTCCTGAATCGCAGCTAAAAATTAGCGAAACCGGAGATATTACCTTGTTGCCTATTGACTAGCCAGTAAAAAATTTCTACATTGCCTTTAAATTATTAAAACGAAACAATGCCGTACAAAGAGCAAAAAATTGAGAAACTTTTTTATACCATTGGTGAGGTAGCCGATATGTTTGATGTAAACACATCGCTTATACGATTTTGGGAAAAGGAGTTTGATATTATAAAACCAAAAAGAAATAAAAAAGGCAATCGCTTATTTACAAAACAAGATGTCGAGAATTTTTATATCATTTTTCACCTTGTAAAGGAACGTGGATTAACCCTTGATGGTGCCCGTAAAAAAATGAAAGAAAATAAAGATGATACCATTAATAATTTTGAAGTAATTAAAGCGCTTCAAAATATAAAATCACTTTTACTTGAGGTTAAAGAATCATTAGGGTAAAAATTACCTTAAAAAATCTATTTCGACATTTCAATAAACCTTTTCATTCTTTCCAACGCCGTTTCTATCTCCTTTTGATGACGGGCAATATTTATCCTCACAATTCGCTCTCCATTTTCTGAAAAATGAATTCCAGGCACAATAGCAACCTCTTCTTGCTCATACAAATTCAATGCAAAATCAAGTCCGCTTTTGAAATTTTCAGGCAACTCTGCCCAAATAAAGTAACCTCCTTGCGCATCATATACTTTAAAGCCAAGTTTCACCAACTCATTTGATAAGAGATTGTAATTTTGCTTTAGCTTTTCACGAAGCTCTTTTGTATAAGCTTTCCCAAAATCATTCTGCTCCAAATAATCTGCAATTGCTTGCTGCAGAATAGAGGGTGCGCACAATCCTGTATAATCATGCACATCTAATATATTTGACATGTGCGACGGATGGGTTATTAAATAGCCAACACGCCAACCGGTTATTGAAAGTTTTTTTGAAAATGCATTTACATAAAAAACATACTCACACTGTTTTTCTAATGGAAAGTAAGGAGGTTCATGAAAGTATAAATCAGAATAAACAGCATCAAAAACAAGGTAAACTTTGTGTTTTATGCACAACTCAACAAGGGTGTTCACTTCACGCTTTGTCCATACTTTACCCACTGGATTTCCAGGCGATGCCAATAAAATTAGTTTAACTCCTTCGAGTATTATCAAATTTTTAAGCTCAGCAAAATCAATCGATTCATCTTTTTTATGTGCATAGCTTACAAAAGGCAAATTGAATATACGTGGCAAGTGCTTATAACTTTCATACACCGGATCGAAGGACAGTACCGTAAAATCATGGCCTAATAATTTCAGTAAATAAGTAAAAAGTAGCGAAATGGCCTCAGTGGCTCCATTAACAATTAAAAATTGCTGGCTAGGTATTTTGTAGTGCAACTCTAACTGCTGTAAAAGCTTATAATTTCCTTTACCCGGAGCATATTGGTGAATGTTATCGTAAATACAGCCCTCAAGTAATTTAAGTAATTCCTTTGGTGGGTCAAATGATGGTATACCTTGAGCCAAATTTATACCCCCTTCACTTTTTACCTTATTGGCCATAAAACTAATTAAAGATCCTTCTGGCTTTTCCATAAAATTATATAATCGTATTAAAAAAAGCCCCTAACTGGAGCTTTTCTATGTATCACTAATAATTCAAACTAATACGGCATAAAATGAAATGGTATATCCACTAAGTCTCTAAAGTATTCTCCAGCATCAAGCATATCTTCATCATCATCTTGATAGTGCCATTCAATTTCAATGTCGGAGCCGGCTTTGTATAATACGTTTAGGCTTTTAATAATTGAAAAGAACATTTTTGATGATGCCGTATTGTAATACTTCATTTTAAGTGAAAATACAGTTTTCGGTGCTGGTGATTTAGCATATTCCTTAATCCATTCTAAAACCGGTCCATAAAGCAAAGTCGCATTTTCCGGCAACGATTGTCCCGAAACATTTAATAATCCTGTGGTTGCAGAGAACATTAAATCAGGCTTTTGCTTATTCCCAGTAATAATTAAATCTTTCATAATTATTGTTTTAAAGGCTGCCTCTAATAAATGCCTAGAGGTTAATTACATGTATAAAAATACTAAACTAACTGAAATGAAACAAATTCAAATTCGTTTTTTCTATCATTCATTAGTAAATACTCTAATTATTTTTCAAAAAGCGTTCTAGATAACTCAATTTTTCGGGAGTTCCTATATCAAACCAATAATCGGAATTGTGAATGTATGGTTTAATTGAATTATGTTTTGACAATTCAAGATAAGTGCTAATAATACTAAAAACATTTTCATTGGGAAGCATATCTAACAATTCTTGTGATATTATGTGTACACAACTAAAGCCAAATTGTTTTCTTTTATCGTTAGAACGCGTAATTATCTCTTCTCCTGTTTTTGTATTCTGCCATCCACACAATTCATCGTTTTCATTAAACAACAAATACCTTGTTGTAGGTCGGGCCCTAACTGCTATTGTAGCCAATGCCTTAGATAAATTGTGCTGTTCTAACATTTTTTCATAATCAATATTTGAATAAATATCGACATTTTGAATTAGTACAAGCTCATCACCGGCGAGCCATTCATAGGCCTTTCTAATTGCTCCTCCTGTATCAAGCAATAAATCATATTCGTTTGAAATTATAATATTTGCATCGAAATGCTTACTTTCTAAAAATTCAATTACCTTTTCTGAAAAATGATGCACATTTACAACAATATCAGTTATTCCGAATTCAATTATTCTTTCAATATGAAATTGTAGTAATGTTTTTCCATTAACCTCAACGAGAGCCTTTGGAATATTATTGGTAATAGGTTTTAAACGAGTACCTAGCCCCGCTGCAAGAATCATTGCTTTCATAATTCAATTGAATTTGAAACAATCTTACCTATAGTTTTTTGGGTTTGCAAAGTTTCTCCTCTCTTTTTGCCATCCTTTCGCACTTTTTGCAAATATAATTAGCTTGCTTTGGATCTTTATACCTAAGTTGAGCGATTCGAACAAAGTGAAGAGGCGCTTTACTTAGGTATAACCCTCCCGACCTCCGGTACGGGACAGGCTGACCTAGGAATTGTTGGTTTTCACATTTTGAGTA
>JAQICC010000212.1 GCA_027858735.1 Salinivirgaceae bacterium | reverse complement strand
CTGAGTAATGTTGATTTTGAAAACATAAAGAAACTATCTGGGAAAATAACAAGATTAATCGCAAAGTTAAGGGCTCATAAAATAATATCAAAATTGAATAAAACTTTCAGATATAGAGTTACAAAGACAGGAGAAAAGATACTGTCTAGAATATTGATGTTTAGCAAGTTTGAGATGAAAGCTTGCTAAAAGAACAAAAAAATATTAGGTAATAGTATAAATTTGGAAAAATATGCATAAAGGTCAGGATAGTCCCGACTTAAATGCAGTTAAACTTTTTTTCCAAAAGTTTTTACTAAATCTTAGTCGCTGTCGGACACAGGGATTATTCGTGAATAATCCGGGTTAGAATTACATTGAAAATTAATTTTTTTTAGTCTAATATCTAAAGTCTAAGCTCTAATATCACGTAAATTTTTTAGAACCCAAATTGAGCGATTCGCTATCGCAAATCTGCTCAATCGACTGAGCTCTTGTAAGGTTTTCATACTTTTCGTTTCCCCGAAATAATCGGGGCAGGCTACTCAAAATGTGAAAACCAACAATTCCTAGGTCAGCCTGTCCCGTACCGAAGGTCGGGAGGGTTATACTTAAGTAAAGCGCCTCTTCACTTTGTTCGAATCGCTCAACTTAGGTTATAGTAGTATAAACACAACAACCTTATAACATGTATTTATTCTTTGACACCGAAACCACAGGATTACCCCGCAATTACAAAGCCCCAGCAAGCGATACCAACAACTGGCCTCGTTTAGTCCAAATAGCCTGGCGCTTACACGATGCCGACGGCAATGTGCTTGATGCCCAGGAATACATTATAAAACCAGAAGGTTTTACCATACCCAAAGCAGCATCGAACATACATCGCATAACTACAAAGCTTGCCATTGATGAAGGCGTTGCCTTACAAATGGTGTTAGACGACTTTGCCCTGTTAATTGAAGAAAGTACGTACATTGTTGCTCACAACATTAGCTTCGATGAGAAAATAATAGGAGCAGAGTTTATTCGCAAAGGAGTGGAAAACAATTTAGATAAGCGCAAAAAAATTTGTACCATGCACGCTACCACCGACTTTTGCAAACTACCAGGCAATTACGGTTACAAATGGCCCAAACTGCAAGAACTACACCTAAAACTATTTGGCGAAGAATTTGAAGAAGCCCACGATGCTGCCGCCGATATTGACGCTACAGCTAAATGCTTTTGGAGGTTGAAGGAGTTGGGGGTGGTTTGAGTTCAACCACACAAACTCCTAAATACCCTGTGGCGCAAATACTTTCATCTGCGTAACTTTAATTGCTTTGCAATACATTGTTTTGCCAATGTGGTTTAATGAAATTTGTATGCAATTTTTGAACTTTGTGCATAGTATTATAATTTTTACATGCAAGTGTAAACTATATTTGTATACATATTATGCATTGTTTTATATTTATACCGTTAATAATAACCACAATTATTAAATATTATGGAATTTAACTTGCTTGAAAATTTAATATTGCTTGCCCTTGATGATGAAAAAGGTAACCTAAAAGCAGAGTCATCAGCTTTAACAATGGGATTAATTGGTGCCGCTATTTTGCAGTTGTCGCATGACCAAAAGATAACCATACAGGATAAAAATATTCGATTAGTGGATGGTTCAAAAACAGGATACGTCATTCTGGATATTCTTATTGATAAAGTGTCGAATAGTAAAAAGCCAAGAACTGTTAAAAATTGGATGGAAAAACTTCAGTTTCCCATGGAAAATAAGTGGAAAACCATAGTTAACGATTTGATTAAGAAAGGTGTATTGACTAGAACTAGAAAAAAAGTGCTTTGGGTTATTCCAATCGAACGCTATCCGACCATTAATGCAACTCACGAAAACAAATTAAAACAGCGTTTGCAAGATGTCGTTTTGGGATCTACACCAAGCGATTATGAAATAATGCTTTTAGGATTAATCAAGTCATGTGAATTAACAAAGGTGGTTTTTGGAAAAGAAAAGCAAAAAACGTACAATGAAAAAATTGAATCTATTCTCAAGAACCAAGATTTGTCAAATAATATCAGCCATATAATAAAGCAAATTAACGAAGAAATACTGGCAGCCATTACAATAATGTTGGTTACTACTGGAATTATTGCCAACTAGTACAAATCAAAAGTTGAAATGAATTGTTTTTTCAGGCCAATGCACTACATTGGCCTGAATTTAGTGGCGTGGTGGAAAACCTTCATGGAATTGGGAAAAGTATGGGAAGTTAATCACAGTGTGGATGCCTCTACTACAACCCAAAATTTATCATTCTTATCTTCCAGCGAAACCAGTTTGAGAGGA
>JAQICC010000195.1 GCA_027858735.1 Salinivirgaceae bacterium | reverse complement strand
TGTTGGTTTTCACATTTTGAGTAGCCTGCCCCGATTATTTCGGGGAAACGAAAGTATGAAAACCTTACAAGACCTCAGTCGATTGAGCAGATTTGCGATAGCGAATCGCTCAATTTGGGTTACACGCTCTTTCAACAGCATAACTATAAACAATTATCAAAATTCCACGCCATATTTCGGACTCCCACCGCACAAGGCTATCAGTAACTACATGCATTATTCCATAATTAAAGCACTTTTGTTTTATTTGCTGATTTTTTGAATCTACCCACTAAATTGGTAGTAGAACCGGAATAATTAACTTTTTAATCATTGTTTTTAAATATACTACTATTTAACAAATTTACCTGACCCTACAAAACCCAAATCTGAATTAACAATAAAGAAATTAAACACCATTTGTAAAATTGTGTGCCCATATTACAATGTTGTTTTATTTTTAAATTAAAAGTAATTCTATTATTGATAAATAACAGTACTGTTGAAAAAATAGTTCTGAAAATGGATAAACAAAAAAAGGTTAGCCGATAAAACCCCGAAAAAGGTGATTGTAGTACCGGGTAAAATTGTGAATATTGTGATATAATATAGTACCTCGGAGCAGAAACTCCTAGGTTTATAAAGCTCCAAAACATTTCTATTTAACGTAATTAAGTTAACAAATTCATTTTTTTGTTGAAAACTCACGCGCGCCTGTTATTTATTGATATTCAGCCCATCACGCAAACGTTTGATAAACTTCCCTACACGAACAAAACTTTTTTATATCTGTTTTAATGCCTAAACTTGCACCCAAATTGAAGACGCAAATTAACATATGGCCCCACATAAAGTCCTATGCTATAACAACTTTCGGGTTGTTTATACATGCATTAGGATGGACTGCATTCCTTATACCAGGCGAAATAGTTGGTGGTGGAATTAGTGGTGTGGCCGCTGCTGTATTCTATGCCACAGGCATACCCGCCGGCTATCCTTATTTGGCTATTAATGCCGTATTAATAATTGTTGCCATTAAAATGCTGGGTGCAAGTTTTGGAATTAAAACCATTTACAGCGTAATAATGGTTTCCTTTTTTCTTACGCTGCAGCAAAAATTTATTACCGCTCCTATAATATCGGAAGGCTTTATGTCAACTGTTTTGGGTGGTTTGTTGGGCGGTGCTGGTGTTGGTATTGTATTTACACAAGGTGGCAGTACAGGAGGAACCGATGTTATTGCCATGATAATTAACAAATACCGAAATGTAAGTCCCGGTAAGGTAATTTTGTATTGCGATATAATTATTATTGGCTCATCATACTTTCTATTCCAAAGCATGGAAAAACTCGTTTACGGTTTTGTAACCATGGGTGTAGTAGCCTATACCATCGATTTGGTGCTTAATGGTAGCAAGCAATCGATCCAAATAATGATATTCAGTCAAAAATATGATGAAATAGCAGAAAAAATTAACGCCCAAATTCATCGAGGTATAACCCTGCTCGATGGAGAAGGTTGGCATACGAAAAAACATATTAAAGTTATTGTAACCATAGTGCGTAAAAACGAGGCACCAATGGTACATAGTATTGTCAATGCAATTGATCCAAAAGCTTTTATATCACAAGGACAAGTGATGGGAGTGTTTGGCGAAGGCTTTGAAAAAATACGCGGCTAATTAGCCCTAGCCGTATTGTTTCACCAAATTAAAATATATGAGAAAAGATTTACTCTTAAGCTTAATTTTAACCTTTAGTACCCTTGCATTATTAATTACATGCTCGAAAATCAACGATCAACCAATTCACAATGAAGGTGCTATTCATGAAATTATTGAAGAAGAAATCATCCAATTAGAATATGGATTGGTCATTGACTCTTTTAAAATTGAAAGCGGTGTGGTTAAACGCTACAAAAACCTGTCACATATTCTTATTCCACATGGGGTTACACCCAAAACTATCGATAAAATTGCTCATATCACAGAACCTTTCGATGTGCGTAAAATCCGTTCAGGAAACAATTACAAGTTGTTTTTCTCAAAGGATTCGCTAAAGAAACTACAGTATTTTGTTTATGAACATACATTAACCGAATATGTGCTGATAAAACTGGTCGATTCCATCGAAATTTGCTTTGACGAAAAACCAACAAGCATCAAGAAAAAAATGGCATCGGGAACCATAAAATCGAACTTATGGGATGCTATGATCGATAATCATATTAACCCAATGATGTCGATTGAATTATCGGAAATATACGCTTGGAGCATTGACTTTTTTGACTTAAAGAAAGGTGACCAATTTTATGTTATTTACGAGGAACGATATTTAGATACCTTGTCGGCTGGTATTGAACGAATTCATGCGGCACTATTTAATCATCAGAATAAAGATTTTTATGCCATATATTTTGTGCAAGATGAACAAGGCAGCTATTTCGACGATAAAGGAGGAAGTTTGAAAAGGGAGTTCTTAAAAGCTCCTTTAAAATACAGCAGAATTAGCTCGCACTTTTCAAAAAGCCGAATGCATCCGGTTTTAAAAATCCGACGCCCACATAGTGGAATTGATTACGCAGCTCTAGCCGGTACTCCTGTTTATAGCGTTGGCGATGGTTTTGTACTTAAAAAGGGCTACCATAAAAAAGGTGCCGGTAATTTTATTAAAATAAAACACAACAGTGTTTACACTACACAATATGCTCATCTAAAAGGGTTTGCTAATGGATTAAAAGCTGGTAACCATGTAGAACAAGGGCAGCTTATTGGCTATGTTGGTGCTACAGGCCATGCTACCGGTCCACACCTTGATTTTCGCTTTTTTAAAAATGGCAAAGCTGTTGACCCTCTTAAAGTAGATGCCCCTCCAGTTGAACCCATTAAAAAAATAAATAAGGAGGAATTTGAAAAAATTAAAAACGAATTTATGCTAATTTTCAACGATCAAAAGAAACATTAGTAAATATACCATCAAAACTCCGATGCTATATTTTAAAAAATAGTGTTTATGGAGGTTTTATTCCAAAATTTTGTTGTTTGAGTCGGCAGTCTCAAGTCAGGTTTTTCGGCTTTAGGCTGCCGATTTTTTCTGGATTAAGGATGTCTGCACTATTCAGGTGATTTTACATATGGGATGCGAATTGAAAAAGTGCTGCCTTTATCAACAATACTCTCTACATGAATGCTTCCTTTCAACATTCTAGCCAATTCATTACAAATGGCTAAGCCAAGTCCGGCACCTCCATATTCGCGAGTTAAATAGTCTTCAGCTTGAATAAATCTTCCAAATATTTTCGACATATCTTTTTCCTCTATACCCATACCTGTATCCGCTACATATAACTCAATTAATTCATTTGTTATTTTATAACCCATGCGTACTTCACCCTTGTAGGTAAACTTAATAGCATTATCAATTAACTGCTCCATTATTTGTTTTAATCTATACGGATCGCTGGTAAAACACCTCCCTTTCTCAATGCTATCATTATCAAGATAAATACGGATACTTTTATCACTAAAAATTATGTTTTCGCCATGCAATTTGCTTTGGGCACTTCCGTATAACTCATTAAAAAGCTCATTTAAACAGACTGGTCTGTTAATAATTTTCAATTGCCCCGATTCTATTTGAGCTAAATCAATTATATCATTAATAATTTGCAATAAATTATGGCTATTGGTATTTATTAATCCCACAAACATATCTGTATCTTCTGCTGTAGGATCTGCATCGTAAAGCAATTGAGAAAAACCAACAACCGCATTTAGAGGCGTTCGTATTTCGTGGCTCATATTTGCCAAAAAAGCCGATTTTAGCTTATCTGCTGATTCTGCCTGAAGCTTGGCTTCTTTTAGCTGTTGCTCACGCTCTATAACCGATTCCTTCACCTGAACTATATTCTCAGAAATCTCAGATAATTCATCATTACCTTTAAACTTTTTTAACACATTGTAATTGGCATACCTTAATGCATTTAAATTAAAATTTATAATCGAGATTTTTCTAATAAATAGTCTATCTATTACTTTTGGCGATGCAAGTGCAATAAAAAGCAGCACAAATAAAAGTGCTATTAAATTAAAGGTGAGAATTTGCTTAATAAATCGCCTATGTTTAGCATAGTTAAATTCTGCTTGCAATATTAATTTATGTGGAAATCTTGAATTATTGTCGAGCAATTCAATAATAGAATAATACGTTTCACCAATCTCAGAACCTATATTTAATACCCCTTGGCTATTTAAAACATCAAGTTCTTGCTGACTTAATTCTAAAGGCTTATTACTGGTTAGTATCGAAGATTTGTAGGCATCATTTATATTATATAAATCAATGGCTGAAATAAGTTCCTTTTCATTAGGTATATCATTTTTAATATGACTTAACCCTCCTTTAAGTAAATAGTTTGTATGGTAATTCTTAAAATAGTTTTTAATATTTATTGACGTTTCAAATAGGTATTTTGAATTTGGCGGAACATAATAACAATATATTGTTAATGCATAATCAACCGAACTAATCCCCCAACTATAAATTTGAAAATTATTTGAAACAAACAGCTGCTGGAAAAATTCATAAAATTCACCTCCCTCTTTACTCAAGTCATAATTTAGTTCTTTAAGCAGTGTCGTATTTTTAATTACTCCCTCAGAATTAATTAAAAAAACATGATCCATATTTAAATCAAAAGCTATCTTTTCCAAATATTCAACCGGAACATCCTCCGGGTTTTCCCATTTCTTGCTAAGGGCTGTTGCTGCCTGAATTATTTGGTTTTGGTTCGATCTTAATATCTGTTGTTCAACAAGTTCAATGGTTGCCTGATAATAGTTCAGTTCTTTTTTAATCGTCTGTGTTAATTCTGTTTTTTCATCAATAATTAAACCCTTAATAAGTTTATTTCCATTAAAAAATAGTACCGCTGATATTATTGATGTACATAAAAATACAATTAATAGTATATATAAATTTAAACGAAATTTTATTGAACTCATAAGGCTATAATATTGGCTATTAACTGGCTAATTAAGTTACAAAAAAAACCGAAGAAAGTTCTTTGGCTATATATATTATTTCGATATATTTTAACCCAATATCATACCAACCATAGTAGCCGATAAAAGTGATGCAAGCGTACCAGCAAGAAGCGCTTTCATTCCATATTTTGATAAGAACTTCCTTTTATTTGGTGCCAAACCACCGATGCCTCCAATTTGTATACCAATTGAGGCAAAATTAGCAAATCCACAAAGCATATAAGTAGCCATTATTATGGATTTTGAGTAAAATAGGGTTCCATTAGCCTTAAAAGTAGCCAAGCTTTCGTAGCCAACAAACTCACTGGCTATAATTTTCTCTCCTAATAATTGCCCCACATGAGTTATATCAGCAGCTGGCACACCAATAAGCCACATTAATGGAGCCAAGCCGTAGCCCAAAATAAACTGCAGATCAAACTTTGCGTATTGCCCGTTTGTCGCATTTTCTACTATTAGATTTAGTGTAGTCCAATCTCCTATTTTCGAAAAGGTGAAATTTATCATGGCTATAAAAGCGAAGAAAACCAATAGCATTGCTCCTACATTAGCTGCTAACTTAAGGCCTTCAGCTGTTCCGTTGCTCATCGCATCTAAAATGTTCGAGCCAATTTTATCCATAGAAATTTCAATATCTTTATTGATATCCTCGGTTTGAGGTACCAATATTTTCGAAATTATTATAGCTCCTGGCGCCGCCATAACAGATGCTGTAAGCAAGTGCTTTGCAAAAAGTATTCTTTGTACTGGATCGTCACCTCCTAAAAAACCAATATATGCGGCCAATACTCCTCCCGCCACAGTAGCCATACCACCCACCATTACCAAGAACATTTCGCTTTTATTCATTTGTGGTAAATAGGCCTTTATCATTAATGGAGATTCCGTTTGTCCCAGAAAAATATTGCCAGCAACCGATAAGCTTTCAGCTCCAGAAAGTTTCATAGCTTTAGACATTAACCATGCTAAGCCATAAACTATTTTTTGAATTAAACCCAAATAAAACAGAACACTAGTAAGGGCAGAAAAGAAAATTATAGTGGGTAAAATCTGAAAAGCAAAAATGTATCCGTACTTTGAAGTGTCAAGAAAACTACCAAATAAAAAATCGGTACCAATTCTTGTAAAATCTAAAACCTTAACGAATAGCTTTCCAATAAATTCAAAAAATACCTGAACAAAAGGCACTTGCAATACGCCAATGGCAAGCAAGAGTTGAATTATTAATCCTATCAATACTACTTTCCAGGATATTGCATTCTTATTCTCACTAAATACATAAGCAATCAGAATTAAAACCAATATTCCTAAAAATCCTCGAAACAACGATTGAATCGAAAAACCGGCATTTTTAGCTAAATCAACAGTATGATGCCCCATCGCAGTTTTAACAACAGTATCATTCATCTCACTAGCAACAACTTCTGAAACACTATCGGGGCTACTAACAATTACGGTATCAGAAACTGATGCATTAGCTGAGAACAGGAATGTAAAACAAATAATTCCAGTCAATAATAAAAATTTGGTCATAATTTGAACCTTTAATTAAGCTTCGCGACTTTTTATTTCATCACGAATATGGGAGGCATCTTCATAATTTTCTTGCATTATCGCTTTTTCCAGTAATTCTTTTAATTCTTTTAAACTTTTATTTTGATACTTCTCTGAATACTCTGGCTGGCGTGCCATTTTATCGGCTTTATCTGTTCTAATATTATCCTCAACAGGCAAAATAATACCTGCCTTATCCATAATTTCTTTGGTAGTATATATGGGGCAATCAAAACGTATAGCTAGCGCTACTGCATCCGAAGTTCGGGCATCAATTTTAATTCTTGAACCTCCGCTATCGCATAAAAGCTCTGAATAAAAAATACCTTCTTCAAGGCGATGAATGGTTACCTCAAGAATATCAATTTTAAAGGCCATAGCAAAATTCACAAATAAATCGTGGGTAAGAGGTCTTGGAGGTTTCAATGCCTCTAATTCAATAGCAATAGCTTGTGCTTCAAATCCTCCTATTATTATGGGTATTCTTCGCTCGCCCTCTTCTTCGGCCAAAACAAGAGCATAAGCACCCGATTGTGTTTGACTATAAGACAATCCTAATACATTTAATTTAAGTCTACCCATTTCAATAAAAACAATTAATGATAACAAACCTACATGATTTTTACTAAACTCACAAACAAAATAAAAGGTAGATTTTAAGAGTTGTTAGGATTAAAAGCTCGAAAGCCAAAGTGATTTTAATATTATATTAAGGATGCAAACACCGCTATCATTTAATGTTTTTTCACCTTAAAACAGTTGAGTCAAAAAAAATTAAATTATTTTATATTAAATGTTTGTAGATCAGTCAAACTTTTCTAATTTTGCACTCCGAAAGTTTTTTAATATATAATAATTGGACTGATGTACGCAATAGTTGAAATAGCAGGACAGCAACTAAAGGTTGAGAGTAAAGCAAAAATTTTTGTTAATAAAATGGACGCTGAAGAAGGTGCAACCGTTGATTTTGATAAGGTGCTGCTTTTAGATAATGAAGGAGATGTTAAAGTTGGACAACCGCTAGTTGATGGAGCAAAAGTATCAGCAAAAGTTGTTGGACATGTGAAAGGTGATAAAGTAAAAGTATTCAAGAAAAAAAGAAGAAAAGGATACAGAAAACTAAACGGTCACCGTCAGGAATTTACTCAAATTGAGATTGAAAATATTACTGCTTAATCCATAAAATTAGAAGAAATGGCACATAAGAAAGGAATGGGTAGCTCCCGAAACGGACGTGATTCAGAAAGTAAACGTTTAGGGGTAAAAGTATTTGGGGGACAAAAAGCTATAGCTGGTAACATTTTGGTTCGTCAGCGTGGAACAAAGCACCACCCAGGTGATAATGTTGGTATTGGTAAAGATCATACTTTATTTGCTCTTATTGAAGGTACTGTAACATTCGCCAAGAAGAAAGAAGGTCGATCATATGTTTCTGTACTTCCCGAGGCATAGATTAACAAACTTTTTATAATTCAACGAATCTCCTGTTAATCAATTTATCAGGAGATTTTTTTATTTTTACGCAAAACACTATTTAAAATGCTTTCACTAAAATTTATTCAGGAAAATAAGCAAGACGTAATTGAGAAGTTAAAAATCAAGAACTTTGATGCTTCACAAATTGTTGAGTCTATCCTACAAAAAGACGAAGAGCGTAAAAAAACTCAAAAAGAGCAAGATGATATTCTTGCCCATATAAATAGTGTATCAAGAGAAATTGGAGATTTATTTAAATCGGGCAAAGCAGATGAGGCCAATCAGGCAAAAGAAAAAAGCACTTCTTTAAAACAAGATGTAAAGGGCTTAACGGAAAAATTAAGTCAACTTGAAATTGAATTGCACGATTTATTGGTTCAAATTCCAAACATACCTCACGTATCGGTTCCTGCCGGGAAAGGTGCTGAAGACAACGAAAATATAAAAGAGGGAGGCGAAATGCCTCAACTTGCCAATGGTGCCGAACCTCATTGGGATTTAGCAAAGAAATACGATATTATTGATTTTGAACTAGGAGTTAAAATCACCGGAGCAGGATTTCCCGTATATAAGGGTAAAGGTGCGAAATTACAACGTGCTTTAATTAATTTCTTTTTAGACGAAAACGAAAAAGCCGGTTTCTCTGAAATTATGCCCCCTCTGGTAGTCAATGAAGCTTCGGGCTTTGGTACCGGACAATTGCCCGATAAAGAAGGTCAAATGTATCATGTTGGTATTGATAACCTATACTTAATTCCCACTGCAGAAGTACCTGTAACGAATTTATACCGCGACGTAATTCTTAATGCAAAAGATTTTCCTGTAAAAAATACTGCATACAGTGCCTGCTTTCGACGCGAAGCTGGTTCATACGGTAAAGATGTACGCGGTTTAAACCGTCTTCACCAGTTCGATAAGGTTGAAGTGGTAGCCTTAGAGCACCCTGACAAATCGTATGCCATGCTTGATGCTATGGTAAAACACGTTGAAGGCTTAGTGCAAAAATTAAATTTGCCTTATCGCATTTTAAGACTTTGTGGTGGTGACATGAGCTTTACATCTGCCCTAACCTTCGACTTTGAAGTATATGCAGCAGCTCAGAAAAAATGGCTCGAGGTTAGCTCTGTTAGTAATTTTGAGTCGTACCAAGCAAACCGATTAAAACTTCGTTTTAAAGAAGAAGGACAAAAGAAACCACAACTAGCTCATACTTTAAATGGCAGTGCTTTAGCTCTTCCTAGAATAGTAGCAGCCCTTCTTGAAAATAATCAAACACCCGAAGGAATTAAAATTCCAGATTGTTTAGTTGACTTTTGTGGTTTTGACATGATAAAATAACGTAATAAAATACTTGAAAATATAGAATGCCTAAAGTTACTTAACCTTAGGCATTCTTTGTATATTGACTTCACTTATGGCAGAACGTGTTATTTTAGGAATCGATCCAGGAACCATCTTGATGGGTTACGGAGTTATTGAGGAGGTTAAAAAAGCTCCAAAAATGGTTACCATGGGCACTATCAACCTAAAAAAAATATCCGATCCTTATCTTAAACTCGCGCATATTTTTGAACGAACCATCGGATTAATTGATTCTTATAATCCCGATGAATTAGCCATTGAAGCTCCTTTTTTTGGTAAAAATGTGCAGTCGATGTTAAAATTGGGGAGAGCCCAAGGTGTAGCTATTGCAGCAGCATTATCAAGAAATATTCCCATTTTTGAATATGCTCCCTTAAAAATTAAAATGGCTATTACAGGTAGTGGTAGCGCCTCAAAAGAACAGGTAGCAATCATGCTTCAGAAAACCCTTCATTTTAAAGAAATACCAAAAGATTTGGATGCTACTGACGGCCTGGCTGCAGCAATTTGTCATTATTACCAGAGAAAACCAAATGGGCCAGCAAAAACTGTAAATAGTTGGAAAGAATTTATTAGCAAAAACCCTGGTAGACTAAAATAAAAAAAGAGACCATGGTCTCTTAAATATTTTTCTTTATTAATTCTGCAATAGCTATAAACTCTTCTTGCGAAAATTCACGTTTTTTATTTGAAAACCTCACATCACTCTCTGAATCCATCGGAATTAAATGAATGTGAGCATGAGGAACCTCAAGCCCAAGCACAATAACCGCTACACGTTTGCATGCTATTGTTTTATCAATAGCCTTTGCAATTTTCTGGGCAAAAACATGCAATCCTGCCAATTCATCGGCTTCTAAATCAAAAATATAATCAACTTCTTTTTTCGGAATAACTAAAGCATGACCCTTCTTTAATGGATTAATGTCAAGAAAAGCATAATGATTTTCATCCTCCGCAATTTTATAACTTGGAATTTCTCCTGTTACAATTTTTGAAAAAATAGTTGCCATAAGCTGTTAATTTAACGGGTTAATCTCAAGTATTTCAAATTCCATAACACCCGAAGGTACAGTAACCTCGACTTTATCTCCCACTTTTTTTCCTAATAAACCAAGAGCAATAGGTGTATTTATTGAAATTCTGCCTTTCTTCAAGTCAGCTTCTGCTTCCGACACTATCGCATACTCCATTTGAGCATTATTCTTAATATTTTTTATTTTAACCTTCGACAATATTTGAACCGAAGAGTAATCTAATTTCGATTCATCAATAACTCGTGAATTTTGGATAGTATTCTGTAGCTGAGCTATTTTCATTTCAAGCATGCCCTGAGCTTCTTTTGCTGCATCGTATTCGGCATTTTCCGACAAATCACCTTTATCGCGTGCGTCAGCAATCTCTCGTGTAATAGCAGGCCTTTGAACAGTTTTTAATGTTTCTAGCTCAGCCATCATTCTTTTAAACCCATCTTCTGTAACATATGACAATTTGCCCATGATATCCTCCCATTTTTCTTCTATTATAAATTAAAGATAGTCTCTATGTAAATGTTTATTAATAAAGAATTTTACGAGAGAGCCATCTAATTTAACCATTTATAATGGCTATCATTCAAATGAAAAAAGAATCCCATGAAAACATGGGACTCTTTCCTAACACTATACAAATATAGTAATTTTTTATTTAGATTGATCTCCTATCAATTATTCTAAGTTTTACTGTCAATACTCTTTTCTATTCAAAATTTCAGAATAGATCACTGCCTTCCTTAAATCAAAATCAATTTGCGTAGTATCATCTTGTTCAAAATCTTCCGCTTCATTATTAGGTATAGCATCAACTCCCTCATCACTTGAAGAAATTTCGTTCCTCATGGTAGTTTGTTTAATATCCTCAAATTGATTAGGCTCTTCTTCATAAATAATTTGTGGTCGTTGTTTCAACTCATCAGGAATTCCAAAAAAAGACGCTACCAAATTTCCTACATTAGTTTGCTTTCCATTTGATTTTTTTTTCTGTTTTGCTACTGCAGAAATAATAAAAATAATTGCTGTGATAAAAAATACGACTATTTCAAATATATTATCCATTAATTAATCTTTTAAGTTTAATTAATAAAGGAACCTTTCCTTTATTATGCCTTTCTGCCGTTTTCTTCGATTTTTTCATTCGCTTTCTAACTTCACTTTTCTGAATTTTATAGGTGTGTTTTCTAATTCTTTTCGAGCTTTTTTTCTCAATTTTTTTATTCTTTCTCCACTCTCTTGCCTCAATAAATTCTTTCTTGGCAGAGCCAATAAAATATTTAAAGGATACTCTTCTCGACTTTTGCACTCCAATATCGATAGAGTATTGATATTGAGCCTTTAATTGTGTAACTCCACTAAAAAAAATAAAAACGCATGTAATAGCCAAAAATTTGTAAGCATATTTAGTCATTAGCAAGTTTTAATTTTGTTTAATTTGCAACTAACAAATACCAAATATCAAAAATAATGAGAATATATATCATTTCCATAGTTTTAATTGGTTTAATTACAGCTTGTAACAAAGATAGCGATCATCCAATTCCCAATACTCCAGTATATTTGAATAACCCAATATGTATAAATGATGTGGAATACCTCGCTTTACAGAATATTTATGGCAATTTCGTTCTTGAAAATGAAGGGTTTCTTGGAAATGGAATAATACTGGTTAATACAGGTTTGTCGGATAATGGTAACCCTTATAAAGCCTATGATGCTACCTGCCCGTATGAAGTAGATGAAGGTTGCACCGTTTTGCCTGACGAATCAAGTATTAGTCTGGTCACTTGCGGCTGCTGTGGATCGACATTTGAAGTTATTTTTGGAGCGGTGAATAAGGGTCCTGCAAACTATCCTCTAAAAACATACAAAACTGCTTTTGATGGAGACTGTATAAGAGTTTATAACTAAAAAAAGAGGCTTTCGCCTCTTTTTTCATAAATCTATATTTATTAATATCTATAGTGATCTGCTTTATAAGGCCCTTCAACAGGTATTCCCAAATATTTTGATTGATCTTCGGTAAGCACTGAAAGTTTAACTCCTAACTTATCAAGATGCAAGCGAGCCACTTTTTCATCTAAATGTTTGGGTAAAGTATACACTTGATTCTCATAACTTTTCCCATTGTTATGCAATTCCAATTGAGCCAAAACCTGATTAGTAAATGAGGCTGACATTACAAAACTTGGGTGACCAGTAGCACATCCTAAATTTAATAATCGTCCTTCAGCAAGCATTAATATACTATGTCCATCAGCAAATGTCCATTTATCAAACTGAGGTTTAATATTTGTTCTAACAATTCCAGGAGTTTTTGCCAATTGAGCCATTTGAATTTCATTATCAAAATGACCAATATTGCCAACAATCGCCATATTTTTCATCTTGCTCATATGGTCCGCAGTAATAATATCTTTATTACCCGTGGTAGTAACAAAAATATCGGCCTCAGAAATAACATCTTCAACAGTAGTTACCTGATAACCTTCCATTGCAGCTTGCAATGCACAAATAGGATCAATCTCAGTAATAATTACACGAGCACCTTGTCCTCTCAATGATTGAGCACTACCCTTACCAACATCACCATATCCACATACAACCGCTACTTTACCCGCTAACATAACATCAGAGGCTCTCATAATACCATCAGTTAATGAATGGCGGCATCCGTAAAGGTTATCAAATTTTGATTTTGTAACCGAGTCATTTACATTTATAGCTGAGAAAGGTAGTTTGCCTTCTTCTGCCATTTGATACAAGCGATGCACTCCCGTAGTAGTTTCCTCAGAAACACCGTTTATTTGTGCTCTCATTTTTGTCCAGCGTTGTGGATCTTCGGCCAACGTTTTTTTGCATAATGCTAAAAAAACACCTTCTTCTTCAGAATGTTCATTCTCAATAAAATCTGAAACTTTACCTGCCGCTTCGAATTCTGCACCTTTTACTACTAACATGGTAGCATCGCCACCGTCGTCAAGTATTAAATTTGGACCCGAACCATCAGGCCATTGTAAAGCTTCATTTGTACACGACCAGTACTCTTCAAGAGTTTCACCTTTCCAAGCAAATACCGGAGTACCTTTGGGGCTATCTGCTGTACCTTCTTTACCAACAACTACTGCCGCAGCTGCATGATCTTGTGTTGAAAAAATATTACATGAAACCCAACGAACATCGGCTCCAAGTTCAACTAAAGTTTCAATTAAAATAGCAGTTTGAACAGTCATGTGTAGTGAACCCATTATCTTGGCTCCAGCTAAAGGTTGTTGGCCTTTATACTCTTTTCTCAAAGCCATTAAACCAGGCATTTCAATCTCTGCTAAATCTAACTCTTTACGTCCCCACTCAGCCAATTTAATATCGGCAATTTTGTAGGCAAATGTTGCATTTAATACTTCTGACATTATTTTATATTTTAAATTTACTCATTATTTAAACGTAATGCTTCCAATAAGGTTTTATCTATTTCTTTAATCACAGGATAAAATCCATCATTATCGAAAATATTTCGAGCAATTAGCGCTTTTATCTGCACTTCAATGGTTTTTCCCGATTCTTTTAAGTCACTCTTATTTGGTTTAACCCCATTTTTCTCGGCAAAAATAATAAACTTTTCCAGTAATCGCTGATTATCAACGTAATTTGTTAACTCATCAAGTGATTTAAACGATGAAAGTTGGCCTCTGTTTTTATCGGTGAACTCAAAACTAAATTGATACTCCAACCCTTTTCGTCGAACTACTGCTAAATATTCTGAGGTTCCATTGGTATCAGCCGGAATAAACTTATCAGGCATAATTCCTCCACCCCCATATACAACTCTGCCTTCAGATGTATAGTATTTTAGCGAATCGGGAAATTGAATACTATCTTGTTCAAGAAATTCGCCATTCATAAAACGCTTGTGAATATCCGTATAATAATCTTCCTGACCATTTTCGTACGGTCGTTGAATACATCTGCCTGCAGGAGTATAGTAACGTGCAATTGTTAGTCGCATTCCTGAGCCATCAGCAAATGCTACTGGCTCCTGAACTAATCCCTTCCCAAATGATCTACGTCCAACTATAAGTCCTCGATCGTTATCTTGTATTGCACCTGAAACTATTTCAGAAGCAGATGCGGACCATTCATCTATTAAAACACTTACTCCCAAATCATTACATGAAGCACGGTGCGTTGCAAAATAACTTGATTTTGAACGCGCTCTTCCTTCTGTATATACAATTAGTTTTCCCTTTTCAAGAAATTCATCGGCAATATTGATTGCTGAAGTTAAAAAACCTCCGCTATTTGACCGTAAATCAAGAACAACATTAGTCATCCCCTTATTACTTAGCTTTGCTATGGCATCTTGAAACTCTTTGTAAGTAGTTTTTGCAAATTTCGATATCTTAATATAGCCTGTATTATCATCTAACATATAAGAAACATCAACACTATAAAGGGGTATTCTATCGCGCATTATGGTAAAGTCAATAAGTTTTGATTCACCCCTACGAAAAATACCAACCACCACCTTTGTTCCTTTTTTGCCCCTCAGTAAATTCATTACCTGAGTGTTTGTAATGCCAATTCCTGCAATAAGCGAATCATTAACTTTTACGATCCTGTCTCCATCTTTTAATCCAACTTTTTCAGATGGGCCTCCAAATATTGTTTTAATTACTGCTACTGTATCTTTTTGAATATTAAATTGAACCCCAATGCCATCAAAATTTCCTTCCAAGGGTTCATTCATTGCTTCAACATCTTTAGCTGGAATATAAATAGAATGAGGATCTAAATTTTCTAGAATAATAGGGATCGTTTTTTCTACTATACCGGGCACATCAACACTATCAACATATTCGCTATCAATATAATTCAATGTTGCATCAAGCTTGTTTTTTGGTTCCTTAGATCTTAGCTGAAAGTTCAGTTTTTTTACATCGATATTTTGTTGAACAAACATACCCAGAATCACTGAAAGAGCAATCACCAATGGCATTCCTACTTTTGACAGCTTATTAAAAAATCCCATAACTAAATTTCAATTTGTTTTAATTCAATATTTGCCTTTTCTAAAATTTCAAGCCCATCTTGTAGCCTATAGGCATCAGAAAAAACTACCCTCCTAATTCCAGCCTGAATAATTAGTTTTGAACATTCCATACAAGGAGATGATGTAACATATAACGTAGCACCATCACTACTATTGTTCGATTTTGCCACTTTTGTTATAGCATTTGCTTCAGCATGCAATACGTATGGCTTGGTTTTATTGTTTAGGTCTTCGCATACATTTTCGAAACCCGATGGGGTGCCATTATATCCATCAGAAATAATCATTCTATCTTTTACAATTAATGCCCCTACTTGTCGCCGTTTGCAATATGAATTATCGGCCCAAATACGTGCCATTTGCAAGTACCGTAAATCTAGCTTATGTAGCTTTTGAGAATTTATTTCAGAAGGTTGATTAGACATAGGTATTGTATTTAAGTAAAAAAGCCCTCAAAAAGAGGGCTTTTTGTACCCAGAGCCGGGCTCGAACCGGCACGAGTGTAACCTCACTGGTGTTTGAGACCAGCGCGTCTACCAATTCCGCCACCTGGGCATGGTACTTTATTAAAAACCAATTGCAAAAATAGCTTTTGATTTTCGGTGTGCGAATATATATCTTTTGTTTAATTCAAACAAATAATTTGCAACATTTTATAAGGGTTTGTGATTAATCATTAATTTCTTCATAATCAACATAATCACCATCCTCAAATCTGTCTTTTTTTGATTTTTTTGCATTTGAATCTACGGTTACCTCACCTTCAGGCTTAGGGTTAAAATCTTTTCCGCCCATCTGTTGATTTGAAACCTTTTTAATCCAGCGTGTAAATAAAAAACGCCCTAGATACCCAATCAGGTATATTACTATAAAAAATATTAATAAAAACTTCAACATGACTATTTAAATATTTGAAACGATAATAATAGCAATTAAAACATAAATTAGACCCGAAAGAAATTCAAATCGTCTCGACAATATCTTTTTTGATTTAAACCCCAAAAAATATCCTAATAAAACAACTGTTATAAGAAATAATAGCGGATAGAATTGCATTACTCCACGAAACTTTAGTAGGCCAAAAACCAAACCAACAAAAAACGAATTAATTCCAAGCAAAACGGTTAAAGTTATTAAGCCTTTAGTTTCTAGCGGATTAATGAGTTGTTTAAATTTACCTAACTTTACCATATCGTAAAACATTTTTAATCCGAGAATAAACAAAATGGTAGCTGCATACCAAATGTTCTTTTCTGCAAACCAGTTAACGAAACCATTTCCAACTAATTGACCAATAAATAGAAAAATATATGTTGCCCATCCTGCCAATATTAGTTTAAACACATCGGCTATTAAAATATTCTTTTGAAAAAAACCTACCACCATTCCAATAAAAAATAATTCAATTGATAATACGGCAAGCGAAGCGTAAAATAGTTGTGAATACATGCTAATTCAACTTAAAATTGTATAAATAATATTCATCGCCCCCTACCACTAAATTAAACAGCCCACTTCCAGGTTCAAGAAAACCAATGCTAAATCTTGTTCTACCAAGTAATGGGAAGCCTTTGCTTATTTCCCCTTTGCCATTAAAAAGGTAAATTTTATTAGCTTCAAATTCGGTAATTCCAATAAAAGTTTTATTTGATGAAAAACGATAAAAGGAAGGTGCATGTTTTATATCTGTAGAAAAAGTATGGTTAAATATTCTCTTCCCTGTTAAACTATATACAGTAAGCTCATTTTTATCAACAAATACAAAATCATTAATTCTGTCATCATTAACATCTTCAACATTAAAAAAATGGTTGCCCGAGCACTCCTGAATTTGTTTCTTTTCAACTTTACCATCAAAGTAAATATAATAAATAGTGCCTTTACTATCAGTTCTAACAAGCCTTCCTGGTCTATTGTTATTTCCGGGCTGATACGAAAAAATATTATTTTTCGAAGGTTCACTGTCCATTTTTGGAGTAGCACGCGTATTACCCCTTCGATCTAAGAGGTAAATTCTAGATTCATCGGTAACAATTATATAGTCTTTATTATTATCACGTACATACTGAACACTTGATATAATTTTATTGTCGGCACCAGAAAATTTAAAACCACTTACCTTTTTACCTTCGATATTATATGCCAGTATTTCTTTACTTGCTAATGGTATAAATAATCTATAATTCTTTCTATTTTCATAATCGAATACAGCCAAGGGAGCGACTGCTTTATCTGGCAAATTAATGGGATATCTTTTAACAAAATTTCCATTCCTATCAAGTAAGTGTATCTTTTCTTTTGTATTAAATAAGTATTGAAGTTTCCCGTTTTTGAAGTAGTCAACCTGAAAAACTTCACCCATTATGCACGCACCAATATTTTTTTTCCAAAGCACTCTGCCCGAATGATTTATAAGGTAAACATTATACTTTTCATCTTGCACAAATATTTCTTTCTCATTTGTATAATGGTTTTTCATTAAAGCTGGTTTAAAAGCTATAACCGTATCAAGTCGTGTTTCCCATTCTGTTGCTGCTTTTAAAGTATTTGTAGGCTGATGCCTAAACAACAGATTGTTATAGTACATATTGTTCTCGGTAGCAAATTGCCATCCAATGCCATAAAAATCGCGTAGTAATTCTTGATTATTTTTATAAAACACATAGGCTTTGTTTGAAAGTCTTTCCCTCAAGCTTTCACCCGTACCTGTCAATGAAAGGTAACCATAGTAGTTAACTTTGGTCGATAAGTAATCGGCAAATTGGGTAAATCCACCATCATAAACCATTGTTTTTTGAAGCACATTATTATATATGGTGTTAGATAGTGTCTTTTGGTCATCGCCAAAAATTATAAAATCATCGAAAACGGTCACATAATTCGCCTTACTCAGTTTAAAAAATGGTCCAAACAAACGGGCTGGAACATATTCAATGGGCATCTTATATATAGGAAATACAGATTCCTCATCAATTTTGTAGTTAAACTTAAACTCGCCAAGCGATTCATTATTTTTGCTGCAATAATTCTTTAACCATTTATCTATTAATTCTGACGCATCTCGATAACCATTCGTTCTTATATAAAAGAGCGCTGATTTGTTGGCTAAGGTAACTTGAGCAATTTCCCCTGAAAATATATGATCAAGGTCTTTGTCAGAATTATTCCCAAAAACATCCCTTATCTTTTTATTATTTATTTCGTATCTATCAACCTGTCCAATTTGCTCCATGTACTTTCTCAAGTTTTCTTTATATAAACTGTAGTTACTCAGCTCAAACCCCATAAAGGCTTCAGCACCAGCAGGTACAAAATTCAAAAACTTAATATTTTGCGGTTGTTGACCCTGAAACAAGTTCATAAACCTATTATCAGAAGATTGAGAAAATGCAAAACCATTAAATAACAGGGTTTGATTCTTCAAGTTTAGATCAAATTCTAACCAGTCTCCAATTTGATTTATGGAAAGATTCTTTAAATATGCAGCCGATACTATACGCCCAATATAGGATTGAAAGTATTTAAATTGAATATAAATATTAGCCTCAGCATGATCGCCTGAGGTTTCTTTTAAACGTTTTAAACTTGAATTCACTAGTAAGTTTGAAGTGCTTTCTACTTGTCGTAAGGCATCTTCAACTAACATTTCAGAAGTACTCCCAATAAGGAGGCCGTTGTGATAACTGTAAAAATAATGGCTTGACTCATCACTAATTTTAAAAAGCTTTACTTGATTATAGCGTTCAAAAGAAAATGTATATTTACCTGAGCAATCGGCCTCTATCGATTTAAATATCTGATTCGATTCATACCATCCTTTTACTGGCATAACGAAAAGAGGTTTAAACTCATTTTTGCCTATATCGTGTATTGAAATTACTAAAGATTTATGCGAGAAAAGATCATTAAGTTTCTGGTTATTAACAATTAAGGAATATGCATTAGCAATTTTAGCAGTGAACTGTGCAAAATCAGAAATATTATTTAGTTTTTTGAAGAAAGCATTTTTTTGTGATACCTGATTATAAAACTTTAGCGGTTTTTTTAATTCAATTATTGCAGCTGCATTAATGGGAACTGCATTCAATGGTTCAATACCTGGATTTTGCTGCTTTTTTAAAAAAAAATAAAAACTAGCAATTGCCACAATAAAAACAATAATTACAATAATAAATCCAGGCTTTCTATTCATGTATATTAAAAATAATTTGATTCAAACTTACATGATTTTAGCAAACCACACAAACCAATAGCTGAACATTTTTTGCACCGTTAAGGTTTCCAACCAGATAGTAATAATTAGTTTTTATCAATTAATGGGTAGTCAATATTGTAATGCAATCCAAGACTTTCCTTTCTATCTTGTGCCGACTTAATAATTAAATATCCCACATTTATTAAATTTCGCAGTTCGCAAAGCTTTTTAGAAAGTATCGACTTTTGGTACAAAGCATCGGTTTCTTTATATATTATTTGCAACCTGTTTAATGCTCTTTCAAGACGAAGATTCGACCGAACAATCCCAACATAATTACTCATTATCATCTGCATTTCTTTGTAATTCTGAGTAATTAAAACCATCTCTTCAAGATGCGTAGCCCCTTTAAAATTCCATTCGGGTATACTTGCATTAAGTTGTTGGTATGGTAATTTATCTATTGCATGCAAGGCTGCACGATGTGAAAAAACAACAGCTTCACTCAAGGAGTTTGAAGCTAGTCGGTTAGCTCCATGAAGTCCTGTAGATGCTACTTCGCCACAAGCATACAGATTCTTAATATGTGATTCACCTTTTAAATCAACCTTTACTCCACCACATTGGTAATGAGCTGCTGGTATAACTGGTATAGGCTGTTGTGCAATATCAATTCCTAAACTCAAACATTTTTTTGTAATGTTCGGGAAATTCGCTTTTAGTTCTTCTTCATCAAGGTGGGTAGCATCTAATAAAACAAAATCGTTACCTCGTACTTTTAACTCATTATCAATTGCTCGTGCAACAATATCTCTTGGAGCCAAACATCCTCGCTCATCATATTTTTGCATGAACTCTGTTTCATCCGGGTTTTTTAGTATTGCCCCATAGCCTCGCAATGCTTCTGTAATTAAAAAAGCTGGTTTTTCTGCCGGATTAAAAAGAGCTGTTGGATGAAATTGCAAAAATTCCATATTCTCAACAATCCCTTTTGCCCTATAAACTAGGGCTACACCATCGCCTGTTGCAATAATTGGGTTCGTTGTTGTTTGGTACAAATTACCTGATCCACCGGTGGCTATCATAGTGTTTTTTGCCAAAAACGTATCCACTTCTTCATTTTCCAGATTTAATACATAAGCACCAAAGCATTCAATATCTTTATCTGTCCGTTTAACCTTTTTACCTAAATGATGTTGCGTAATTAAATCAACTGAAAAATGCTTTTCAAATATGGATATATTCTTATGTGATTTTACACTTTCAACAAGAGCTCGCTGAATTTCTCTCCCAGTATTATCTTTATGATGTAAAATTCGCTTTTCGGAGTGCCCTCCTTCACGCGCCAAATCATATTTACCCGCTTTATTTTTGTCAAATTTTGCTCCCCAATCAATTAATTCTTGAATTCTATCGGGAGCCTCTTCAACAACTATTTTTACAACTTCACGATTCGATGAATGCCCTCCAGCAATAAAAGTATCTTCAATATGCTTTTCAAAGTTATCGGGTTCAGAAACTACTGCAGCAATACCCCCTTGAGCCAAGGCAGTATTGGTGTCAATTAACTCCGACTTGGTAACAATTGCTACCGAACCGTGGTTAGCAGCTTTTAGGGCAAATGTTAGCCCGGCTACTCCCGATCCAATTACTAAAAAATCAAATTCTCGTTTCACAAATCGACTTATGTTTTCTATCTTTTGTTTAGCATTTTGCTGAACTATTATGTTAAGCTAACAACAAATTCCGATGCTAAAATAGATATTAATTTTATGTATCTTAAATTATTACCACCCTATTTTGCTTTTAGGCAGGCCTAACACATTAATAATCTCCTTAAACAAAGACAGTTCAAATAAATTTTTTATTAGAAAACAATTCGACTATTTTTGCCCTCTATTAATATAAATAAGGTGCTATTTTAATTCGTTTGGATTTTAACAATTGATTACTCCTTTTATAATTCGGTGTAGGCAGTTCTCAGTCTTCAGTCGGCAGTCATTAGTATGCTCCCGACTGAGGTCTGCAGACTGTTAACTTCTATCAAACTTATAAAAGGTACAATTAACAATTTCCTCACTAATTGACTGTAGTACCAAAATTAAACACAAAAAATGGCTCAAGACGATATTTTAAAGAAAATTATTGCCCATTCTAAAGAGTATGGGTTTATATTTCAATCGAGTGAAATTTACGATGGACTAAGTGCGGTTTATGATTATGGACAACATGGATCGGAACTTAAAAATAATATAAAAAGGTACTGGTGGGATTCAATGGTGAAACTCAATGAAAACATTGTTGGAATTGATTCAGCTATTTTCATGCACCCAACAGTTTGGAAAGCCTCTGGCCATGTTGGTGCTTTTAGCGATCCTTTAATTGATAACAAAGATTCAAAGAAAAGGTATCGTGCCGATGTACTTATTGAAGAGTATATGGCCAAAATTGAAAACAAAATTCAAAAAGAAGTTGATAAAGCAGAAAAAAAGTTTGGTGATACTTTTGATGAAGAACAATTCAAAAAAACAAACCCTCGTGTATTAGCCAATCAAGAAAAAATTGAAGCTATTAGAACGCGCTTTGTTTCGGCTCTTGAAAAAGATGATTTAGCAGAGCTTAAAAAAATAATAGAAGATTTAGAAATTGCATGTCCTGTGTCAGGATCAAAAAACTGGACTGATGTACGCCAATTCAATTTAATGTTTGAAACCAAATTGGGTTCTGTAAGTGAAGATGCCAACAGCATTTATCTTCGCCCAGAAACAGCTCAAGGTATTTTTGTAAACTACTTGAATGTTCAGAAAAGTGGTCGTATGAAAATTCCTTTTGGTATTGCGCAAATTGGTAAAGCCTTCAGAAATGAGATTGTTGCCAGGCAGTTTATTTTCAGAATGCGCGAATTTGAACAAATGGAAATGCAATTTTTTGTTCGTCCGGGTGAAGAAATGGAATGGTTCAAGCTATGGAAGGAAACCCGCATAAAATGGCATAAAGCACTTGGGGCTAGCGAAAAAAAATACCGCTTTCACGATCATGATAAATTGGCTCATTATGCCAATGCAGCTACTGATATTGAGTTTGATTTTCCGATGGGATTCAAAGAAGTTGAAGGTATTCACTCACGTACCGATTTTGATTTATCGCAACATCAAGAATTTAGCGGTAAAAAAATTCAATATTTCGATCCCGAAACAAATCAAAGCTATGTGCCTTATGTTATTGAAACTTCAATTGGTTTAGACAGAATGTTTTTGACCATTTTATCCAATGCATATACCGAAGAAGTAATTGAAAAAGAAGGTGGAAAGAAAGAAGAACGGGTAGTTCTCAAGATACCTGCTGAATTAGCTCCTGTGAAACTTGCTATCCTACCACTTTTACGTAAAGATGCACTTCCGGAAAAAGCTCGTGAAATTCTAAATGATCTTAAATACGATGTAAATTGTATTTATGAAGAAAAAGATTCAATTGGGAAACGCTATCGTCGTCAAGATGCCATTGGAACTCCCTATTGTATAACTGTCGATCATCAAACCATAGAAGACAATACAGTAACACTTCGCAACAGAGATACCATGGAACAAGAACGTATTCCGGTTGAAAAAGTTAGAGAAATTGTAATTGCAAAAACCTCGATTAATAATTTGTTAAAAAAGGGTTAAAAATAATTATGCAATTAAGCTATCATAAAAATTATGGCTTAATTGCATAATTTTAATACTTTTACATGTCTAAAAGCCAAATTATAGCATTATTAAATAGACCATGTCTGAGATAAACTATTGAATCACATGAACAACGATTAAAATGACTGCCTGACGGCCGACATGTTTACCAATTCTCAGCTTGATCACAAATTTTAAACAGATGAAGAAAGTAATTACATTTCTTATATTTTCCATTTTCGCAACTATTTCATGGTCGCAAACCCAACCTTTAGAAAAACCATCAAAGGGTTATCGATTTCAGAATCGTATTAAAGGACCAAACTATAAAAAAAGCAGAGTGCTTGAAATAATGATTGACGAGTATGGTAATTACCTAGTTGCAACTTTTCGAGGTGAAAAAGCGTCCTTCGTCTATTTGTATGTATACAATTTATATACCTGGAATGAAAAATACAAAATTAAACTAGATGATAATCGATGCGAGCTGTATAACAGTACATTTGATGAATCGGGTGAATTTTTTTACGTAAACTATGATATTTATAGAAATCTTTTCAAGAAGATTAACCTTAAAACCGGTAAAATTGAAGAAGTTGATTGTTCACAAACACCAAAAGGATGTAGTAAAATTGAGCCCCAACACTATAAGATAGATGGTTATACTATTGGTGATAACTATTATATATATCGCGACGAAAAATTTGAAAATTACTTACGCATCCTTGTAAAAAAGGAAATGTATATTCCTAAAAATGAAGATGAAAATACAATGGGTAACTCTGGTTTAAAAAACGCTATTGATGTTGATCCTGGTAAAGGTGGTATTATTCAGGTTACCCCCTCTGAAGTTAGAGATTTAAAAGCTGGGAATGAGATTGAACTTAGTGGTATTCCAATATTTTTTGATACCAATGCAATAGATGCCGATGGGAATATAATTCCTTATGAACCAAAAGATGATGCACCCTTTAAAATTCGATTGACCCAAACAGAAATTAATAAACTGGAAAAACGAATTAGTTTTGTTTACGATAATTTTGTAATTAAACTTGATATAGATGCTTGGGAGCAAGAACAAGAAAATTAGCGTTCAGAATCAAAAATATTTTATTATTTTTGATATATGCATAAATTAATAGCTCTCTTTTTTATTTTTGTTTTATTTGCACAATCAAATAAAATAAGTGCTCAATGCGATAATGCATTTATTAACACCTGCTCAACAAGCGGTGGTGAAGCAAAATATATAAAACACTTTCGTATTCGCTTTGCCGAAGCTCCAAATATTAAAAAACGATCGCAAGGTACATTTACTTTAATGTTGATGAAAGGCAATCATTATAGATTCTTAATTTGTAACGATCCCTCAAAACCTGGTGCAACCATTATGGAGCTTTCTAATGATTTTTCTCAATATGGCAGTAACTATAATGCACAAACTGATACCGAATATAGAGCATTCGATTTTATTTGCTCAAAAACAGGTCCATACTATATTAAAATGTTTTTTAAAGATGGCAAAGAGGGTTGTGGAGTTTGTGTGCTTACCCTAGTAACAGACTAACTCATAATTATGAATTTTGATGGTGCTATTTTTGCTTTTGATTTAACCCTTTTTACAGAATTATCAACTGCTGCTGGTAGTACCTTTGCTTTTTTTACAAAAAGAACCAATACTATGTTTTTATCTTCTTTTAATGCCCTAAAATAGGCTTGACTTTACACCCACTATAAATATCAGCTAAACGCTATAGCCTAATACTACTTACGATAATCCAATATTACTGATAAGCTTTCTAATTAAATTAATCTCTTCCTGTCAACAATGATAGTAATCTTAAAATTTCAAGGTATAACCATATAAGAGTTACCATTAAGCCAAACGCTCCATACCACTCAAAATATTTAGGCAATCCGGCTTGCGAACCGCGTTCAATAAAATCGAAGTCTAATACCAAATTTAATGCTGCAACAGCTACAATTACCAAGCTAATAATAATACTCATGATTCCGCCACCGTACATAAAATTAACATTCATGCCAAACATTCTCAGAATAAAACTAAAGAAATAGGCTACTGCAATACCAACAGTTGCGGCAACCACACCTGCTCTGAACTTTTGGGTAACTTTTATAATTCCCGATTTGTATAAAAATAACAGGCTGAATAACACCGCTAATGTTAATAATACAGCCCGCATTACAATACCATCATACATAGCAGCAAATAAAGCAGAAATAGAGCCTAAAAATAAGCCTTCGAAAATGGCATATATGGGTGCAGTAATGCCTGCACTTTTTTTATTAAAAACTGTTATAAGAGCAGTAATAAATCCGCCAATACCACCAACAGCCATCCAAATCATTGCTCCGCCAGAATCTCCAACCAATACTTTATTCCATGTATAAACAGCTGCTCCCAACGTTAGCAAGAATAGAATGCCAATCTTGTTTACCGTTCCTTGAATAGTCATAATACCAGCATCGGTACCGGCATAGGCAAAATCACGAATTATTTTCTGATTTAATGTGGGATTTGATGATTTTATATTCATAATCAAATATTTTTTTTACGTTCATTGCTATGGTTTTCAAAAATCAAACCATTTTTTATGCCACGGCGTAATTAATTTACTATTTAATTGTATATCTACTACTTATGCACTTATCCACAATAATTCTTGTGCCAACTTTTGTACTGATAAATTTTCACTTTTTGCTAATTTCTCTGCCAAATTTACCATTTCTTTCCTTGTTTCATTATTTATGGCTATTAAACATTGAAATAGAAATACTATAGATTTCTGAAAATGCCTATCCTCACTTTCTAAATATTTAGATATTGTGTATTTACTCCAATTAACTATTTCTGAGTTTTCGTCTTTGTTCTTTTTTAAAGCCCAACCGGCTGAATAAATTGCTGCTAATTGCTGCCAATAATCAATATCTATTAAAATTGGAAGTGCAACATCAAGATCGGAAGACTTTGCAAATACATTTCTGGAAAACTGTTCAACCAATTCTATATTATTTATAGCTGTACTAATTGATAATATTTGATCGATTGATATTTTGCTAACATCGAATAACATAGATGCCAAAATTTTCGCTTCTCTAATTTCATTACTTAACAAAACATAGGCTAACTCATTATCTGCATTGTAAGCTGAAGCAAGCTCCGAGAGCTGGGGTATAGAAACTCCGTAGTTAAGCTCATATGTTAACCCCATATTTTGCATTGCAGTAGACACATCGCCGTTTTGAAGATGTTTTACTTTTTCGATAATTTCAGTAACTTTTGATTCACCCATGACATTATTTCTAACAATAACCAGCTTAAACAAAAAAAGCTTCGATTAGATCGAAACCTTTTCTTTTGGGTGGAAGACCGGATTTGAACCGGCGACCTCTAGAACCACAATCTAGCGTTCTAACCAACTGAACTACATCCACCATTTTGCGAGCGCAAATATAATTAAATATTTTTCATTTTTCCAATAGTTAAACGAAAAATATTCTTTTACAACTTTAAAAATGAAAACATTATTATTTCGTTACATGTATAAGCTAGTTTTTTATAATTTTATTGCCCTATATTTGGCAAAAATTTAACTCTAATAAAATGAAAATTCTTTCTACGCTGATACTCATAATACTATTCCAGCTTTCATATGGACAAAAAAAAATTGAAACATTTTACCAAAATGGCAAATTAGCTAGCACAGGTGTTTTAAAATTAGGAAAGGAGGAAGGATTATGGACTTATTATGATAGTACAGGAGTTAAACTTCAAGAAATTGAATTTAAAAATGGTGCAGTAAACGGAAAGCTTACTTATTTTTTCAGGAAAGGCACTATTGAAAATCAAGGCCAATTTACAAAGGGTATATTAAACGGATTCTATTACGAAAATTACACAAACGGAAAAACAAGAATATCGGGATACTACAAAATGGGTCAAAAAGATAGTATCTGGACTAAATATAACGGACAGGGAAATCCGTTAAGGTCTGATCAATATAAAAACGATTCGGTTTTTTTAATTGACTTTTGGGATTCCAAAGGAAATCAAACAATAAAAAACGGAGAAGGTATTTTTACTTCATATTATCAAAATGGCAGTATTGAAGAATCTGGAATTTATAAAAACGGTTTGCCAAATGGCTTGTGGAAGAGATATTATATAAATGGACAAATAATGTCATCGGGTAATTATAAAAATGGAACAGAAATTGGCAAATGGTTATCCTATTTCAGAGAGGGAAATCTGCGAAGCGAAATTAACTATGAAAATGGTTTAAATACTCGTTTTTACAAAAATGGTCAGAAAGAGATGGAAGGATTACTAATCGATGAAAAGAAAGACAGCATATGGAATTATTGGTTTCATGACGGGAAAAACAAATTACAAATATCATATAAAGAGGGGAAAAAAGATGGGCTGCAAATTGACTGGTTCCCTACTGGTGTGATGGCGAGCAAAATTACATTTAGAAATGATAAAAAAACGGGCTCTGCTATGTGGTGGCATGAGGATAGCAAAATTGACATGACGGGGAGTTTTATAAAAGACACTCAGGATGGGCTATGGACATTTTGGCGCACCGACGGCAAAAAAGGAAATGAGGGTTACTATAAAAATGGTAAAATGGTAGGTGTTTGGACCTACTGGTATGCAAATGGTGAAATTTGGAAAAAGGGTAAATATTTAAATGGGAAACGTAACGGACATTGGACTATCTATTTCGAAAACAAGCAAAAATTCCATGAGGGTGATTTTAACAATGGAAAAGAGTCAGGGTTTTGGCAACGCTGGTACGAAAATGGTCAGCTTGAACTTACCGGATACTTTAAAGATGGTTTAATGGATAGCGTCTGGAATTCATGGTTTGAAAATGGAGATAGAAATTATGTTTTATCCTATAAAAATAATCTGAAGCATGGTAAAGCCATGTACTATTATGAAAATGGCAACCCCAGACTCGAAGAAAACTACAATATGGGCTTACTGAATGGTGCGTATGCAACTTGGAGAGCAAATCAATCGAAAATTTTTGAGGGGAATTATGCCAATAATATAAAGGAAGGCGAGTGGTCTTATTACAATGAATACAATAAGTTGTTACGCCTTGAAACATATAAAGATGGAAAGGCAGATGGTTTATGGAAAACCTGGTATAAAGAGGGCCCTTTAAATAGCGAGATTAATTATAAAAATGGTAAAAAACATGGTGTTACTAAATATCTGGAAATAAGAGGACGGGTTATATACGAAGCCATTTTTAAGAACAATGTTGCTGTTAAAGTAAAAACCGATAAAAGAAAAAAAAGCCAATAACAAATAGTTATCGGCTTCCATATTTTTTAAGTATTCTAAAACTAATTAGTTTACATCAATACAATTTAAATCTTGAAAAGCTTTCTTTAAGCGCTCAATCATTGCAACTTCAGAAGCACGTAACCATACACGAGGATCGTAGTATTTTTTATTTGGTTTGTCATCGCCATCAGGGTTACCAATTTGTCCTTGTAGGTATGCTTCGTTCTTTTTGTAGAACTCCATTACACCAGACCAAGTAGCCCATTGAGTATCTGTATCGATATTCATTTTAATAACACCATATCCAATTGCTTCGCGAATTTCTTCTTGAGTAGAACCCGATCCACCGTGGAAAACAAAATTTACTGGTTTTTCACCTGTTTTGTATTTGTCTTGGATGTATTTTTGAGAGTTATCCAAAATTTTTGGTGTTAACACAACGTTACCTGGCTTATAAACACCATGTACATTGCCAAATGAAGCGGCAATAGTGAAATTAGGACTCACTTTGCTTAATTCAGTATATGCATAAGCAACTTCCTCTGGTTGTGTATATAATTTAGAGGTATCTACATCTGTATTATCAACACCATCTTCTTCACCACCTGTAATACCAAGCTCAATTTCTAGTGTCATACCCATTTTGCTCATTCTCTCTAAATACTTAACACAAGTTCCAATATTTTCTTCAATTGGCTCTTCTGATAGGTCTAGCATATGCGAGCTAAATAAAGGTTTACCTGTTTCTTTAAAGTTCTTTTCACTAGCATCTAGCAAACCGTCAATCCAAGGCAATAATTTCTTTGCCGCATGGTCCGTATGCAAAACAACAGGAACACCGTAAGCTTCAGCTAAAATGTGAATGTGTTTTGCACCAGCAATTGCACCAAGAATACCAGCCTCATGTCCTTCAAGTTTTAAACCTTTACCAGCATTAAAAACAGCTCCACCGTTCGAGAACTGGATAATAACTGGAGAATTCACAACTTTTGCAGCTTCCATTACTGCGTTAATTGAATCAGTTCCAACAACATTTACTGCAGGTATTGCGAACTTATTTACTTTAGCAATACGGAATAATTCTGCCAAATCACTTCCAGTTACTACACCTGGCTTTACTTTGTCAAAAACTTTCTCACTCATAATGATAATTTATTAAATAAAACTGTTGATTTTGTTTCGAATTAAAATTTTTGCAAATATATTAATTTCAATTGATTAATTATGCTTACAAAGCACTAAACGTTCTGTAAAAAGGATTTTTTTGTTGAATTATTTATTGGAAAAGTCTTAGTCTTGCCAATTAAATTTCAACCTAACATCATACAATTGATATGCCGTTTGTTGTGTTGATAGGCAAAAAAAGCAAGTATTGCACAATCATTTACTCAATACACTTTAGAACATTCATTACTACACTTTGCCTTTTAGAGGCTACGGCTTGCTCAACAAAACCTGTTGAAACAAAATATTTAAATTTCTTAATCGGGTATATTGTTAGTGCTTTATACTGTTCTTCAGTAAGTTTGTAAATCATTAGTGAATTTACATTCTCAAACTGATCCATTTTAGAAGAATCGAGAGGCATAACACGAGGATAAACAACCAATTCTTCGTTACTTGAAAGAATAAAACCGACTTCACGATCTTCCTGAAAAGAAAAATCGTTAAACTTATAAAATTGCAGTTTTAAATATTTATTTGTTCCTATACATTGTGCTTTTGCATAAAGAGGTTGCCCACTAATTCGACATAACAACTGCGGACTAGTTCGTTTTAGCACCATTTCAGTTAATGCCTCGATTTCGTTCTTTTCGTAATTGCATTTTTGCGCAACTACCTGTGAACTATTGGCATTGATTAAAATTGTTAGAAAAATTATAAAGGATCCTTTTATTAATTTTTGTGGCATATTATTAAAGCTTCGATAATATGTGCGTAAAATCTTTGTTGGGTTTAATTCCTTTAGCATCGCTGGCAAATTTATCTTTTATTTTTATGATCTCAAATAGTTTAATCTCTTCTGCCGAACCCAAAACTAATTTTTCAGAAGGTTTAGCTTCAAAATACGGCTCAATTTCTTGATATGTTGCTTCTGATATAAATATTCCATTTGCAGGCACATTGTGCTCAATTGTGCTGGCAATATTTACTGTATCGCCCCAAATATCGTAAGTAAGTTTGGTTTTGCCAACTACACCGGCAATTACTTTCCCCGTATGTATGCCAAATCCCAGTTCAAATTTCGGGGTGTCTGCACTTTTTCGCATCTCATTTACAGATGTAATATTACCAAGTATTTCGAGTGCTGACAGCACAACATCAATAGGATTGCTTCGGTTTCTTAGAGGCACTCCCCCTGCTCCCAAATAGCTTCCTCCAACAGTTTTTATTTTTTCAACATAATGCTGTTCCAATATATTATCGAAACCCACTAAAACCTCATGAAGCTGCTGTACCAAATTCTCAATTGGTATATCATGAGTCATTTTAAAGAAATTTCGGATATTAATATTAAGGATGGTAACTTTTTTATAATGCCGAGGAGATGCGTAGCCTTTTTTCTTTAATTGGATAGCAACTTCGTAAGGCAAAACTTTATTTAAAACATCTTCGCTTTTTTCCTTGGCAATCTCTAAAGCTCTTTTTTGCGCCGATAACTCTTTTATTTGTTCTTCAATATAATCTTTAACCGATTCCAAATGCTCAGTAAGGGTTTGAGTATTCTCCCAGCGTTGTACCAATTCATCTTCAATTTCTTTCTGCTGCGTAATATCTGTTTCTATAACAATAAAACGCTCAACTACATCGCTATTAACTTTTATTGGTGTAAGGGTTGACTGAATCCAAACGGTTACTCCATTTTTATTTAGTATTGTTCGCGAAAAACTAAATGAAGCATTATTTTTAAAGAAATTTTTATCTGTTTCATTCAAAATTTTAATAAAATCTGAACTGTCATTGGTTTCTGAACTATCTAATTCACTTATAGTATAACCATATAATTGTTCAAAAGCCGAATTCACCCACTCAATGTTTCCGTTTTTATCAAGAATTAAAATTGAATTTCCAGCAGATATAGGAATAGTGGCAAGCAACTCAAGCTCTTGCAATTTTCTTTTATCAATTTCAATTTTATTCGTCATAATTTGGTTGCAGATATTCGTAAAATGCTAAAAATACAAAATTTATGTTATTCTTTTTAAGTATTTTTGCAAAACATTTATAAATAATAATTAATTAGTAAAAACATGAAGATAGCAGAAATTCATACTGAAAAGGGAATAATGAAAGTTGAGTTTTATGAAAATGATGCCCCAAAAACCGTTGACAATTTTATTTCACTAGCGAAAAAAGGATTTTACGATGGATTAACATTTCATCGAGTAATTCCTAATTTCGTAATTCAGGGCGGGTGCCCAGATGGCAATGGTGCAGGTGGTCCTGGATATAGCATCGACTGTGAATTAGATGGTGACAATCAGTTTCACGACAAGGGCGTATTAAGCATGGCACATGCGGGAAGAAATACAGGTGGGTCGCAGTTTTTTATTTGCCATAACCGCGAAAACACGTCTCATTTAGATCGCAACCATACTTGCTTTGGTAAAGTTGTTACTGGCATAGACATTATTGACACCATTAAAGGCGGTGATACAATTGAAAAAATTGTTGTCTCAGAAGAATAAAAACAAATAAACCTTATGATTTAATGAGGTAAAACACACAAAATTAATTTTTATAAAGCACGGTTTCTTCTGTGCTTTTTTTACTATAAAAAGTCTGGTTTTCTGCTTTTTAAATCAGCATTTTTACTTATTCAATTAACTGTACATTTGTGTGTTTAGTCTAAAATATACCAATGAAAAAAGCACTTCTAATAATTATCGCCCTAAATTTATTAAGAGTAATTCTAATTCCATTCGAAAATTTTATTCCTCTCGAAACAGCTGAAGGGCATTTTGGAGCGCTTGCAATTGGTCAAGCTCCAACACTAATACTTTCAATTAATACTATTGTTCATCACATTGTGGGTGAAAGTGCATTTGCCATCCACTTTTTATTCTTTAGTATTTCTTTAATTACTCAATGGATAATTTATTTGCTTATTAAAAAAGTTATTCGCCAAGATCGCAAATACATGGCATGGGTTGTTATTTGCTCAACCCTGTTTTTTACACTTTTTGCCATAGCACCAGTAAGCGATAATTTACTCTTACTCTTTTGGTCACTAAGTGTTTTAACTTTATACAATGCTATTTTTGAAAACGATAAAAAATCGTGGTTGCTTTCAGGTGTTTTTATTGGATTTGCTACTTTAAATAAGTTGTCAGGCATTGCGCTACCAGTGGGATTGTTTGTATTCTTAATATTTTCATCGCGATACCGCTACCACTTATTCCGTTTTGGCCCCTACCTTTTAATGTTTATTGCAACGCTTATAACTTTGCCCTTGTGGACAGGTTTATTGCAAGCTGAAAGTGCATCATTTGCAATTTCGTATGCACATACTTTCTTTGATATTTTAGGTTCAAAATTTAATTCTTTTACTAGCTTTTTAGGATTTCAATTTATAATAATATTCCCCGTATTATATATTGGGTTATGGTGGGTAACTTTTAAATACCTTGCACGCATATTTGAAAAACCAAATCAGGTAAATCCTGAATTTTGGTTTCTTCTTTCATTCTTTTTACCCCTATTTATCGGGTTCCACTTAATTGCCCTATTTGATTGGGTTGATTCTTTTGGTTTAATACCCATTTACCTTACCGGATTTATTGTGCTTTTAAAGCTTGCTAAAAAACGATGGTTTATATGGTCATTAGCCTTTTCGTTTATTGCCCATTTACTTTTGGTTCTTGGTATTTTAATGCATTTCATAAATTAAGTGTTGAAATATTAAGCTTTTAGTTTAATTTTACTGCAAATTTAATAACAGAAAATTATTATATATTATGGCTGATACTTCAGATTTTAGAAACGGATTATGTATGGAATTTAATGGTAAACTTTATACCATTGTATCGTTTCAGCACGTTAAGCCCGGTAAGGGTCCAGCTTTTGTAAGAACAAAACTAAAAAATCTTGAAACCGGAAAAGTAATTGACAATACTTTTACTTCAGGAATTAAAATCACAACAGTTCGCATAGAACGACGAGCATACCAATTTTTGTATAAGGACGATATGGGGTATAACTTTATGAACAGCGAAACTTTTGATCAAATTCCGGTAGAGGAAACATTAATTGAAGCCGCTGATTTATTAAAGGAAGGTCAAGAGTGTGAAATTGTATTTCATGCAGAAGAAGAAATGGTTCTTCAGGTTGATTTACCTCCTTTTGTTGAAATGGAAATAACATATAGCGAACCTGGCGTAAAAGGCGATACTGCTACAAATACACTTAAACCAGCAACGGTTGAAACCGGAGCAACCGTTATGGTTCCGCTATTTATTAATGCTGGCGACAAAATAAAAGTTGATACTCGCGATAAATCATACGCTGAAAGAGTAAAAAGCTAAAATGAAAATAAATTTACCACATATAAAGACCACCGTTCAGCGGTGGTTTTCTTTTTTCCTCAAATTATTGCCATTTTCTATCCTGATTAATTCATGCGTTTAGTTTAGTGCAGATACAACTTGCAATACCTGTCGACGTAGTTCCCTACTTCAAAGGGATTGCAAGGAAGTAGATGTGCTGAAATAAATGTGCTTTAGTA
>JAQICC010000149.1 GCA_027858735.1 Salinivirgaceae bacterium | reverse complement strand
TTATAAATTAATTTAAGATTTGTTCCAGGGAATATTGTTTCACTATCATTTAAAGTTTGGCATATTTCTATAGCGGCTTTATTATCTCTCGGATTTGACAACGAGTACAATTCTATTATTAACGTTTCATTAATATAATTAGGTATTATATTTGCTTTTGAATTAATTAAACTTTTTGTTAAAGTTCTCATTTCATTAGTTTTTTTCTTGTAATTTTTGGCTAATAATATTGAAAAACTTGTTTCGGCTCTGTAACAAATCATTTTTATTATATTCTGGAAAAACTTACTCTCCATATCTAGTTTATTATATCTTACATTTTCATCCATATCTTTTATTGTTATTTTGTAAGATTCTTGTTTTCGTAATGCGATAAGTTCTTTTTCCTCTAATTCATACTGTAATAGTTCCTCTTTTTCTTTACTCTGTTTTTTTAAATATTTTTCTGTTTTGTCTGAATCTTCAATTATATTCTCTTCAATAAGCTCATATAATTTTGCTTTTTTACGAGCTATTTTTTCTCTTGTTTTTTTTAACTTATAGGTTAATTTACTGTGTGTTGGATTAACGACTTCGAAGTCGCTATCTATTTCATTTAAAATATAATGAGCGATTCTATCAAGATCGTAATCATTTCGCATGTATTTAAAGAAATTCTCTTGTGTCCAACGGCTGAACATCTTAATTGCAACAAGAATTGTAGTAATTTTTTTATTGGTTGTTATGATACTTGTTTGATGAGAATCACTATTTTTTTTCCTGACTTCACGAAAATCCACATTATCTAATTTCAGGCTTTTTTCACAAAGCTCCATGGTAACCTCGTTAGAATCTATCTCAACTTTATATTCTTTAAAATCATTGTTATCCCATTTGTCTTTTACGTTTTTTTGATATGTTAAAATAGCTATTCGGTATTCTGACCATAGTTTACCAAAAAATTTAGGACTAGATATTTCTCTATCGAAAACTAGAGTGAATCGTGGTAGATCTGGATCAGCAGCTAATTGTTCATCAGATATTTCTAATGCAATATTTTCTAATAATTCTGGGAGAATTTGTGTTAAGATCATCTCTTGCATTTTCTCATTTACTTCGCCTGTTACTACAAAATAAGGTAGTCCATCGGAGTTGTTAATCCAGAATTCCATCATTCCAGGCAAACACAATTTCAAACGAGAAATGTGTTTTTTTCCTAAATTTGCTTTACGTCCGCTATAAACTTGTACATGACCGTCAATATAATAAAAAAATGTTTCTTCCTTTTCAACCCATGATTTTGCAAGGCCTCGACTCCACTTTTTTGCTTGTCTTTGTTCTACTATTTGAAATATTTTAGAACGTAAGTTTTTAGCTTCTGGAATACGATCTAGTCCTAATAATTTACCAAATTCACCTGGGCTTATTTTTTTTGTTTGTTCAGGGTTTTTTATTCTGCTCAAATACAAAAAAGCTAAGGTTAATATAATTGTATCTAGGTCATAATAGCCAGATAAAGAATCATAATGCTCTTGATAACTCAATAAACCTGTTGATAAAAGAGACGGCAGTAAAAAAAGAACTCCACCAAATTCAACACCTTCACTTGGCTCAAATTCAATCAGAGTTTTTTCTAATTGTCCTTTTATGGCAAGCATACGATCAGCATAACGAGTTGCTGCAATCCCTAAACTCTCTCCAGCACATAAATCATCGCTATTTCGTTCTGATATGCTTTTTAAATCATTATCTGTTTTTGCTTTTTTTTTAAAGATCCTTTTTTTATATGATAACGAATTGAAGACTCGTGCACATCTATTTTTTTTGCTGTACGCATGTAAGAATAACCAATATTCAAATATTTTTGTGCTTCTATTAATTTTTCATGTGTCATCTTGTGGCATTTGCCTCTGTCGTCATTAGGTTTGAAAAAAGCTTCTGTTCCTAAATCACGAAGTCGTTTTGCATATCTCTCAAAATTACGAACACCAAATCCAAAAACTTTGCTTAATTTTGTTGCACTGCATGAATGGTTTACAATTAAAGTTGCTGTTATAAAACGAAAACTATTTTGATCGTCCTTTTCATGTATATGAATAGGGCTGCCATTATGTAAATAATAAACGTAATTTTCTTTCTCAAAAACGCCCCATGTTGATGAAAGCATTTTTGTAGTTCTTGGAAAAATTGGAAGTTGCATTTGCATAATCGAAGTTTTATTCTACAATAATACGACAATTATAAATTACGAGTAAAACATCTCAACTTATTGATAATCTGAACATGGGTCAGGAGTTCTGAAATTCCGCTCAATACCTAGTGGGCTCAGCCCTAATGCCATTTACTTAAGTAATTCTGATCTCGTATTACCCCTCAGTCCACCGCTGCTAACAGGTCCCCCAGATGGAGCACTGCAGCCTTTTAGTTGTTGTGTTTTGTTGTTGGTAATAGAAATTGTCAATTGAGTTCTATTTCCCCTCTGGCTTCCGATGTAAGATCGGGACAAGCTCCCGCTGGGGCGAACTGTACTTGTGAGCGGGTTACTACACCGGAAAGTTTTGTAGTATCTATAATCGGAGCTAAGTCTTCCCCTGGGGGAAGTGCCGGAACGGCGATGGGGGAATTAATATTCTAAAACCTTAAGTAAATGACATTAGGCTCAGTCCCGGGGTCATTTATTCAATTATAGAAACCCAATTGTGTATATCTTCAACATCGCCGTTTTGTGTTCCCACAAGCTTTTCGTATAGCTTAATAGAGATTGGGCCGGCATTTCCATCTTTACTGTAAACGTATTCCTTTTCACCATCTACAATGCTACCAATAGGTGAAATTACGGCAGCCGTACCACAAGCACCACACTCTTCAAACGAAGGTAGTTCTTCAACAGGAACCTGCCGACGTTCAACTTTTAAGCCCATATCTTCAGCCAAGGTAATAAGACTTTTATTGGTAATACTTGGTAAAATTGAGCTTGATTTAGGCGTGATATATGTATTGTTTTTTATGCCAAAGAAATTAGCTGGACCACACTCATCAATATATTTCTTTTCTTTTGCATCTAAATACAATGCAGCAGCGTAGCCATTTTTATGTACTTTATCGCCAGCAACTAAACTAGCGGCATAGTTACCTCCTACTTTATAAGTACCCATCCCAAGTGGAGCAGCTCTATCAGAGTCGCGAACTATTTGAATATTTACAGGTTTAAATCCTTCTTTAAAATAGGGGCCAACAGGTGTTCCAAAAAGCAAAAACAAATATTCATTGGCCGGTCTCACACCAATTTGAGGGCCAGTGCCAATTATAAGAGGGCGTAAATAAAATGAAGCTCCTGTACCATATGGCGGCACAAACTCTTTATTTAGTTCAACCACTTTTTTACAGGCCTCCCAAAAAATGTCAGCTGGAATTTCAGGCATCATTATTCCTTGAGCAGAGTTAACCATGCGTTTATGGTTTTCTTGCCAACGAAAAGTACGAATTTTGCCATCTTTACCCGTAAAAACTTTTAAACCCTCAAAAGCTTCCTGACCATAATGTAAACATGTAGCAGCTATATGAATGGGGATGTTTTCAGAAGAGGAAACCTCTATTTCTCCCCACTTACCATCTTTATAGTAACATCTAACATTATGGTTGGTCTTGGTATATCCAAATGATAAATTTTCCCAAACGATATTTTTCATTTTTATTTTTTTAAGGTCTTGATACAAAAACTATAGCAAAAATTATTATTATTCAAGGCAAAAATAGCCAATATAAAAGGTTATGCCAATAGCATATTTAATGTTAAAAAATATGATTAAAAAAGCCGGCTTCTTTTAGCCGGCTTTTCTTTATCTGAATCCTCCGTATTTTATTATCTCGGTGTTTCGGTTAATAACCATTATCGGAATTTTTTCCTCATAATCTGGATGGTCTGATAAATGCTTCCGGTATTTTTTTACCATCATAAGAATGAGGTCGGAATCAATATTCTCAGCAAAACTGAGAATCTCATCATTAAATTCTTTATTCTTCTTGGCCGTTTTTATTCCATAAATAATATTCTTTTTATCGAGCATTTTTTTTGTGAAATAGATATTATTAGCCATATCTTTTTTTCTGTAATCGTCGTGCAAGTATGGCTTAATGATATTTATATTACAATTATAGTATTTTGATAAATAAACAACCCAATGCAGAGTTTCCTTATAATTTTTATCATGATCCAGTGGAACTACAATTTCTTTATAATAATTATGTGCAGGTTTCTCTTGTGCCATTATAAATGGTATATCAAGCCCACGAAGCCTTTTAATCATCTCTTTAGGATGATAGGTAACTTTATCATTTACTTTATAGGTTTTTCCAAGAAGGAAAAGGTTAGCGTTTGCTTCTTTTACTAATCTATGAAAGTTGCTGAAAGAGGTTCCCAATTCGACAGTAATAAAAGGGTTAATACCATATTCTTTCAATATTCTTTCACCTTCAGCTTGTAGCGTCACTTTTTCTTCGGTAATTAATTGTTCCTTTTTTGCTTTGCTAGTAAAAAAGCCCGGATTTTCTAAGAAACGTGCCAGCATTACCTTATTGTTTACTTCTTTTGCAAGTTGTACTGCATGCATTAGTGCAATATCACTTTGTGGGGTATAATCCCAAGGTACAATTATTACATCTTTTTTTTTCTTTGACATAATTTGGCGTTATAAAATGTTCCATTATTACAAAGTTAACTATTTTCTTTAACTAATTTCCTTATTGCCTCTAATTGGTTATTTTTATTTACATCGCGCAGTTTTTTTGCTGTCTCTGTAAAGTACTGATGGTTAGAGATAAAGCTGATTTGAAGCTGATTCCAATGGTTAATATCATTTTCTATTATTTTGTGTTCTGTTAGTTCTGTAAACAAATTACCTGAAACCGGTATAAAGTCTACTCTACCTAGGTAATCAAGGTCTGCATCACACATTATTTCCTCCAATAAATTTGTAGGTTTAGGTGGCAGTTTAGTTACCATTATAAGGTCACTTATTTTTTCAATTTGTTCTTCCGTATAATCATAATTAGGTAATATTTCCTTAGCCAATACTACTCCAACTTCTTCATGATCTTTGTAGGTGCTAGTAAATCCAGTGTCATGAAATAATGCAGCCGTTTTTAGTAGCAACATTTCTTCATCAGAAATTCCCTCATGACGACCAATAATTTCTACTTGTACTGTAACGTCTATAGTATGCTTTAAATTATGATAATGTAAATTTCTTGGTAGTTTATCTTCCAAAATATTCATTACATGTTCTTCTAAATCGTCAAAGCGTATTAGCCCTAAACGAATGGTAAAGGTTTTGTTGGGTTTTATTCCAAAGCCGTCAATTGACAAGGCCGGTCTAAAACCTTCAATAAAGTACATGTCAATTTCACCTTTGTATTTTACAGGCATTTTTCCTCGGTACTGACACAAGAAGTAATCTTTTACCAATTCATAAGTCATACCTGTAATATTAACCTTACCAATTTCGCCTGAGGCTTCCATACGACTGGCAATATTAACGGTATCGCCCCAAATCTCTAAGCGTTTTTTATTTGTGGCAGAATTGCTAAATACCGGACCAGTATGGATTCCCATGCGCAAATCCCATATTTTTTTGTTCTTAGCTACATATTGATCTTTAATACTTTGCATATATTGTTGCATCTCAAAAGCAGCCAACACAACTTCAATAGGATTGGTTCTGTTTTTTTGCGGAATACCTCCTGCACACATGTAAGAATCACCGATCGATTTTATTTTTTCAATATGTAGTTTATGAACAACCTCATCAAAATGAAAGTTGAATTTGTCAACATCGTCAATAAGTTGTTCAGCATTTTCCTGATCGGCTACTTTAGTAAATCCTAAAATGTTAGAGAATAGTACCGTAACCATTTTAAAGCGCTCAGTCTTATCTTTGCTCTGTTCTTTAAGTTTTTCAAAGTCTTCTTTAGGCAAATAATTCGTAAGCATCTCTTCATATTTCGCTTTTTGTTCCGATAATTCTTTGGTTCGATTGCTTATTTCTGTTTCAAGCAAATATTTTTCACGAGCTAATCGGTACGATGCCCATGCATAAATAAGGTAGCTTGCAACAATAAATAGCAATATATATAGTAGCCATGCAAGTGTTGTATTATATTCGCCGCCATTCAGTTCAATTAAAACTTTGTTGGTAAACATTTCATTTTTACTATTTCGAGCCTCAATAATTAAAACATTCGAATTGCCTTTAATTCGCGAAAACTCTTTGTAAGGGTATGGAATCCAGTTTACTGTATTATTCTTGCTTTTTTCCAGAAAGAATCTAAATTCATTTAGTTGATGCTGTTTTATAATACCTGAATCTATCCAAATAGTAAATAAGCGGGGTGTAAGGTTTTTTTTAATGGTAATTTTTCCTTCTTGAATAGTGTTGGCATTAAATATAATGGTGTCGTTTACTATAATTTTGTTAAGCAGAGGTGTCGATTGAGGTTGAGTGTTGTTTGATTGAATTTGAAAAATGGTTAAAAATACCAATGCAAAAAGAAGCAAAAAGTGCTTTTTTATAATGTTAAAATGGATGGTTTTTATCCCTATAGTATTCATTTACAAATAATTTTAATTGAATATAATAGGTTTATACGAGATAATCAAAAATATAGAGCAAAAGTATGGAGCAATACTACTCTAATTTTGACTAATACTAAAAAAGCTACCATGAAAGGTAGCTTTTTATTAAAAGAAGTACCCCCAACTGGACTACATAGTATTTATCTTGTTTGAACGCAAGTGAATTCATATGAGTTATATATAGCGATATTAGAGGTATAATAATTTTCACTAAAGTACATCAAAGTTTACATGCGTACAAATTTATTGTTGCGAATATTGTTGCAAAAGAATTATCTTTGAAAAAACTGATAATATGGCTGCAATAGTTTATTACATTAGGACAACTACAAAAAAGAGCGATCCAAAGATTAATATTCGTGTTCGATTCAATATGGGTAAGAAGGCTTTATATGGGAAAACGCCTTATCAAATTAATATTAATGATTGGAGTCAGCGTTCTCAAAGGGTAAAACAAGTAAATTTTAAAGATACCGCCCTTAAAATTAATAGTGCCTTACTTAATTTGGAATCGTTTATAATCGATGCCTATACCAACGTAAATAACAAATCTATTATTGATAGTAAATGGGTTCAAAAACAGATAGATGAGTTTATTAAACCCATGGAAAAGAAAGAATTTAAAGAGGAGTTGTTGAGTGATTTTGTAGATTATTTGGTTGATAATGGAAGTAAGATCATCATTAAAAAAACTGGCAAGAAATTAAGTGCGAATACTCTTAAAAAGTATAACACTACAAGAAATTGGATTAAATCGTTTTTAGAGGACAATAAAATGGTCACAAGCCTAATAGAGATAGATTATGACTTTTATGAGGATTTTATTGAATATTTAACGTTTAAACAGGATCAGGCAGTAAATACAGTAGGCAAGAATATTTCAATTCTTAAAGTGTTTATGAAGTATGCCAAAAAGAAAGGCTATAATATTGACACTTCGGAATGGGTAGTACCTAGACAAGAATCGGATAGTGTTGCTTTAACAAAGGCAGAATTAGATAAACTATTTAAAAAGGATTTATCAGATTTTCCAAATTTAGAGAAGGTTAGAGATTTGTTTGTGTTTGGTTGTAATACGGGTCTTCGTTATTCTGATTTTACATCAATTGACCCTGACAAAATAAAAGAAAAAACAATTGAAAGTAGAAACATCAAAACCGGAACAACGGTAACAATTCCACTGCTTGAACAAACTAAATTAATATTGGAAAAATACCAAAACAGATTACCTAAAGCGCCAGGTAATCAAGTGTTTAATAAACAGATTAAAAAAGCCTGCAAAAAAGCAGAAATAGATGATAATGTTTCAATAACAATTACAAAAGGAAGAGTAGAAAAAACAACAAAGTATAAAAAGTGGGAAGTAATAAGTAGCCATACTGCTCGTAGAACATTTGCAACCATACTATATAAAGATGGTCATTCGCATATTACTATTATGGCTATTACAGGACACAAATCAGAAGCTGCTTTTTTAAAGTACATTAAAGTTAGCTCAGAAGAACATGCTGAAATGGTGCAGGAGTTTTATAGTAAAAAAGCTTTAGTTTTATAATTGAGAAATATAGGAATTTTGCTATCATTTACCTTTAACTTATATTTCAATAATGGCAATTACATGACATAAAACCGAACGAGCATTTTTAGCTTATATAAAAGTTACTCAGGAAGAACATGCTAAAAAATTGGCAGAGCATTGGAAGAAACGTAAGAGAATTGAGTGATGTTATATGAAAAGGTTAATTTCATATTTACTAGAAATTTAATAAAATAATGTTTTTTTGAAACAAAATACACTATATAGTTGTATAT
>JAQICC010000082.1 GCA_027858735.1 Salinivirgaceae bacterium | reverse complement strand
ATGAGTCCACGCCGAAAAGTCATCCGATGAATACTTTTGCAAAATACTGAACCAATTCAGGTCTGTTATTCAGTCAATTATGAATTCATCGGATGACTGATTGCAATTATTTGACTTTTCAGAGTATGCTCAACCATAAAAAAGAAAAACGTATTTACTATACGCAAATCAAGTCACAAGCATGTGCCGACAAACCTGCGGTTTAGAATTACTGATAACGATTTAGCTGATGGTGTAATTGTTAGGGGCGCTGTATTGGGCTTAAATTCAACACGCTTTTTATTGGAATACCAACACAAGTGTAAAACAAAAATAGCGGCGAAACACAAATCTGAAATTGTGCAAAAAGATTTAGCTTACTAAGAAAGTAACAGATAGTCACGTCCTTCAACATAGCCTTTCTCTTCAAGAAAATCTTGTATTTCAATTCTTATATCAAGGTGTTTCATATATACTAAAACAACACACTCCCCGGCCTTTGGTAGGTCTTTGTAATACACAATATTCTCATTCAAAAGCCTTTTTTTATGAATGTCAATATAAAACGGTATCTCTAACCTAAGTTGAGCGATTCGAACAAAGTGAAGAGGCGCTCAACTTAGGTATAACCCTCCCGACCTCCGGTACGGGACAGGCTGACCTAGGAATTGTTGGTTTTCACATTTTGAGTAGCCTGTCCCGATTATTTCGGGAAAACGAAAAGTATGAAAACCTTACAAGACCTCAGTCGATTGAGCAGATTTGCGATAGCGAATCGCTCAATTTGGGTAATAAATAGTCCACACAATCCAACAGGAATTACTTTATCGGCATGGGATATTCAAAAGTTAAAAAAAGTGGTGAATGGTACCGATATATTAATACTTAGCGACGAGGTTTATGAACATATAATTTTTGATAATATGGAGCACGAAAGTCTAGCAAAATATAATGAATTGAAGGATCGCACCATTATTGTAAATTCCTTTGGCAAAACATTTCATACATGCGGCTGGCGTTTGGGTTATGTATTGGCCGCAAAACACCTAATGACTGAATTCAGAAAGGTTCATGAATTTTCAACATACACTGCCAATACTCCAATACAATATGCCTTTGCAGAATATATAAATGATAATTATTCATACACAAATTTATCTGCCTTTTACGAAAAAAAAAGAGACTTCCTTTGTCAACTTCTAAAAGAATCAAAATTTACACTTAAACCAACTAAAGGAACTTGCTTTCAGTGCATTGATTATTCGCAAATTTCTGATGAAGGAGACTTTGAATTTGCATCACGATTAATTCGTGACTATAAAATTGCAGCCATACCCCTTTCGTACTTCTATAAAACCAAAACCGACAATAAATTATTGCGCTTGTGCTTTGCAAAAAATGATGATACCTTAAAAGGAGCTGCAGAAAACTTATTAAAAGTCGGAAATTCCTAATTTTCTACTCCATTATAATTAATGGCTTGGTTATACTATTTCTTGAATTCTTTAAAACCACCATATATTGTCCTTGAGGTAGGTCATTTACAGTAAAAGTTTTTGAAATATTCAATTCCGATTTTACTCTTGTTCCCATGATATTATAAATCGTGATACTTTGAAAATCTTCATTCGAACGAATTGTTAAAATGCCTTTTGTTGGGTTCGGATAAAGCATAAGGTTTCCATCTTCTAATGATGCTATGCCAGTCTCGGTTCCCCAAATTAGATTTACAAACTCAGGATGATCGATAAAGGGGTTTCTATTATTCTGATAACCAAAAATTACCTCGTTTCTATTTAATTCGAAAACACTTACCGGATCTTCAATATGCCAGTTCAATAAATCACTAAGTAAAGCATGAATGGGATCTTTAGTGTAATTATCAGTCGGTATATAATCAATAACTTCAAGGTCTGGTTCTCCTCCTTCGCCTTCATAACGCGTAGCCATATAAAAAATTATCCGAGCTACATCGCCCTTATCTTCGTCGCGTGGTTTCCATAACCAATCGGTCGAACTTGTAAACGAACCTGTTGGCTCACCCTCATATTCATAGAGCTCGTCACATTCTGAAAACCATCTATTGTTACGGGCCGAATTTATATCTGTAATACATGCACGTAAGTTATGCAAATCGCTCCCTGCTCCTCGTGTACTATTGCTTACATCGCCAATACCGCGCGATTTAGCCCAAACATGTTCTCGGTTCCAGGTAACCCCGGCATCCCAGGTTCCGCTAACACTATGATCTGAATAAATAACCAAAACATTTTCTGCGTTATCAGGATCAACATCGGTTTCATCAAGAATATAACGTGCGTCTCCATATGATTTTTCTGTATGCGCTTTTATAATTTCATTCAATGCTCCCTTAAGCTCTTCCCCTATTTTCTCAGACGCATTATCGTAGTATCCATCGGGTATTTGTGAAAAAGCATTTGCTGATGAAATGATAAAAATGATCGCAATTCTTAGTGTCAAATTATGCATTTTTCTATACTTTGTAAGTTTATTTTGAAGATGCAAAGTTAAAAGAATTTGATTCTATTAAACCAACTGATATAATTTATGAGGATTGTTATACAACGTGTTTCTGAGGCTTCGGTAAGCATAAATAAAACGCTATATTCGGCCATTGGTAATGGATTACTTATTCTTTTAGGTATTGAGGATTCTGATACTTCCGATGATATTGAATGGCTTTCTGGGAAAATTTCCCGTCTTAGAATATTTGATGATGAGGAGGGAGTTATGAACCAATCGGTAGCTGATGTGCAAGGTGAAATACTTGTAGTTTCGCAATTTACCTTACATGCAAACACAAAAAAAGGCAATCGTCCATCTTATATAAGAGCCTCAAAACCCGATTTTTCAATTCCTATGTACGAAAAGTTCGTTGCTAAACTAAAAACTGTTTCGAATTGTATAATTAAAACTGGTGAATTTGGTGCAATGATGGATGTTGCTCTTATTAATGACGGACCTGTAACAATAATAATTGATAGTAAAAACAAAGATTTTTAACCTGAAGATCCGATTTATGGAAAACGATAATCAACTAACACTACTGGAAGCTCAAAATAAAGTAGATGAGTGGATAAAAACGTATGGCGTTCGTTATTTTTCCGAACTAACCAATATGACTATTTTAACCGAAGAGGTTGGCGAATTAGCCAGAATTATGGCACGAACTTATGGAGATCAGTCGTTTAAAAATTCAGATTTAAAAACAAACCTTGCCGATGAAATGGCCGATGTTTTATGGGTACTTTTATGTTTAGCCAATCAAACAGGAGTGAACCTTACTGAAGCATTTTATAATAATATTAAGAAAAAAACCACCCGAGATAAAGACCGACACAAAAACAATGAAAAACTATAATTTGTAATTTTTATTTCTGATAATCGAGGTTTTTCACTAACTTAAATGCTTATTTACGAACTTTAATATACCCTTATATGGACTTTTTAAAAAACTACCCTCTGCCTTTTGGCGAAACCGAAGTAGCACAGAAAGTAATTGAAGCAAAAGCGCTTGCAAAAGATATGTTTACTGCTGACAGCTTAAAAACAGCTTTTAGTATAATCGATTTAACTTCGCTCAATGCCACCGATCAAGTAAAAAAAGGTCGTGAATTGGCTGAAAAAGTAAATAAATTTCCTGCTCGTTATGCAGGAATTCCTGATGTAGCAGCAATTTGTGTTTACCCACCTTTAGTTAAAACAATTGCCACTTATCTAAAAATTAAAACAGTTGGCTTGGCTGCTGTAGCAGCAGGTTTTCCATCATCACAAACTTTTATAGAGGTTAAAACAGCGGAATGTCATCAAACCGCATTTAGTGGTGCAACCGACATTGATATCGTAATTTCGCTAGGAACTTGGCTATCGGGCGATTACGAAACTGTTTTTAATGAAATTAAAGCATGTAATGAAGCAATTGGCCATTCGCACCTAAAAGTAATTTTAGAAACCGGTGCTTTGAAAACCGTTGAAGATATTTGGAATGCAAGTATTGTTGCCATGGAAGCAGGAGCTGAATTTATTAAAACAAGTACCGGGAAACATGATCCGGCGGCAACACCAGAGGCAGCATATATTATGTGCCAGGCCATTAAAGCTTATCATGAAAAAACGGGCAGAAAGGTGGGCTTAAAACCAGCCGGCGGTATTGTTACTTCCAAGGATGCTATTCTCTACCTTTCTATAGTAAAAATGGTGCTGGGCGATGATTGGTTAAACAAAAAAAGAATGCGTCTGGGTGCAAGCCGATTGGCAAATAATTTGGTATCTGACATAATAAAACTAGAAACCGGACGAGATGAGGCGGTTGCATATTTTTAATCTAAAGGGGCCAAGCCCCTTTTTTTTAGGCATCGTAGTTTAAGCCAACAAAATACGTTATTGATCGAAGAATATTTATTGGTTTTTCCATATCACATATCAGTTGTTTTCGTGAATAAGTTGCTATTTTAAAAATTCCGCCTGTTAATTGTTGATTTTGTGCCAGCATATTTAAACAAACCAATGTTCTGCTAAATACAGCAAATGACATCACCTGCAAAAATTGTTTCACATACTTTTCCTTATTAGCAGTTTTGTATGCTAGCAATACAACTTCATTAATTAAATCTTTATATTCCTCAACTACAATCGTAAAATCTTTACACTCGGTCATTAAGGTATGAACTCCCGATTTATAATCTTTATAAATATCAAAGGCATCATTTGCCAATTGTACGCACTCACCAAGTTTATATAATAATTTTTCCTCCGCAATTGTTATTTCATTCTCAAAAGCTGTTCGGTAAAATAGTAGGGAATAGCCCCCTTTTTCTTTAGTAATGTCTCTAATCTTGTTTAATGTTACATTTTTATTCATTTGCTCAGCACTTTTTTTCTCAGCATCATGAATTTTAGTAAAGTATAAAATAAATTCTTTTGAAATTCCTTTTATAGAATAGTCTTTAAAAAGGGTTAGAAAAAGTATTTCGCTTGTTGTTCTAGCATCCAGCTCATCAATTTTAGTGAACAAATCAGGCAAACTAAAATCAGGCAAATTATTATGGTCAAAAAAATCATCGCCAAGAGCAGAAAAAGCACTTTGCAGCGTACTTTTTTGCCTTTCATTTTTTGTCATTGAATAAGCCCTTAAATTGCAAAATGCATTACCCAAAACAGTAGGTACTAATATGCTGTAATTGAAAATAATTTTTTGTTTAACAGGCAGAGTTCCGTCGTTTTGGCTATACGCTTTTTGCAACCTTGGTTTTAAATATTTTTTAACAAATCGCTTATGTTTTAAAAAAGCAATTCCTAAACGGTAAAAAGTTGAAACAAATCCTAGCACATTTTTAACTACCAATATACCCATAAAAGCAACCACTCAGAAGTTTTGATGTTTATCGCTTACAAGTTAATAAAACCTAGCCGACATTTTATATGTAGCAAGAAAATTAAAAAATAGGTATAACCATTTATTAAAAAACAACACCAATAGCTAAACTACCTTAAAACAATATCAACAACATATGTAAATAATTGTATATGGTTGGAATATTATATTAATTTACGTGCAATTGAATTTTAAATAAATAAAAATATGAAGAAGATAACAGCTTTCCTTTTGGGAGCAATTATGTCGGGAGCTTTTTTTGCAAAAGCCGATGAGGGAATGTGGTTACCTATTTTGATTAATCAAAATATGGCTACCATGACTGAGATGGGAATCCAGTTAACTGCAGATGATATTTTTAATGTTAACCAATCGAGTATAAAAGACGCTATTGTTGCTTTAGATCATGGTAGCTGTACAGGAGAACTAATTTCAGGCGAAGGCCTTGTTTTAACAAACCACCATTGCGGATATGGCGAAATACAATCACACAGTTCCGTTGAACACGATTATTTAACCAATGGTTTTTGGGCAAAAAGCAAAAAAGAAGAGCTTGCAAACCCAGGCAAAACCATGTCATTTTTAGTAAAAGCTGAAGATGTAACTGAACGTGTTTTAGCAGTTATCCCTGAAGGTGTAGATCAAGCTACACGAAACCATTTGGTTGATAGCATTGCTATACTTATTGCCGATGAGGCCATTAAGGATAATCATTACGAAGCCAATGTGGAGAGTATGTTTAAAGGCAATTTCTATTACCTTTTTGTTTCTGAAACCTTCCGTGATATTCGCTTAGTAGGTGCACCACCAGAGTCCATAGGGAAATTCGGATCGGATACCGATAACTGGATGTGGCCTCGCCATACCGGCGATTTTAGTATGTTTAGAATTTATGCCGGCCCCGATGGAAAACCAGCTGATTACTCGGAAGAAAACCTACCTCTAAATCCAAAACATTTTTTACCCATTTCACTCGATGGTGTAAAGTCTGACGATTTTGCTTTCATTATGGGATATCCTGGAACAACTAAGCGCTACATGACCTCTTTTGAACTAAAATACACCATGGAATTTGAAAATCCGAACAGAGCCAAAATTCGCGGAATAAAACAAAGCATTTGGAAAAAAGAGATGGCCAAAAGCGATAAAGTACGCATTCAATATGCTACAAAATTTTCTCGCTCAGCAAACTATTGGAAATATTCCATTGAACAGAATAAAGCACTTAAAAAACTAGATGTTTATGGACAGAAAGTTCAACTTGAAAAAGATTTTACAGAATGGGTAAACCAAGATGAACTCCGTAAAGCAAAATATGGTAATGCGCTTAAACTTATTGAAGAGGCAACAACAGAAACCAATGCTGTAAATAGTGCCAATCAATATATTATGGAAACTCAGTTTTACTATTTTGGAGAGGTTTACCGCTTTGTTTATGGTGCAAGTAATCTTGCTGCTTTACTTGAAGCAACGCCTGATAGTATAACCTTAATCCAGAAAGAAGTTGAACAATTTAAAACCAATGCAAAAGCCTTTTTTAAAGATTATAGCATGGCTACCGATGCCAAAACATCGCCAGAATTATTAAAACTCTTTATAGATGAGGTAGATGCACAATATCAGCCCGACTATATAGCTAAAATTGTGAATAAGAAATATAAAGGGGATGTGGATAAGTATTTTGCCAAATTCTTTAAAAAATCGATATTTGTTGATGAAGACAAACTAAATGCATTTTTAGAAAAACCATCGTATAAAGTATTGAATAAAGACCCGGCATACATTGCAGTAAGGAGTATATTAAATACGGTTCGCTCTTTTCATGCAATATCAGGCCCTTCTAAATTAAAGAAGCAAGAAGGCATGCGCTTATTTGTTGCGGGTTTACTTGAAATGAATCCTGATAAAGCCTATGCGCCAGATGCAAATTCAACTATGCGCTTAACTTACGGCTCGGTAGGCGATTATTACCCTGCTGATGCAGTGTATTACGATTATTACACCACGCTTGAAGGTGTTATGGAAAAAGAAGATGCCGATGTACGTGAGTTTAATGTTCCTGAAAAGCTGAAAGAAATTTATAAAAATAAAGATTACGGCCAGTATGGAAACGAAGACGGAACCATGTCTGTTTGTTTTACCACAAATAACGATATTACTGGTGGAAATTCAGGCAGCCCTGTAATTAATGCAAAAGGCCATTTAATTGGTGCTGCATTCGACGGTAACTCTGAAGCCATGAGTGGAGATATTGCATTTGAAAAAACCATGCAAAAATGTATAAATGTTGATATTCGCTATGTGCTGCTAATTATCGATAAATTTGCCGGAGCTCAGAATTTAATTGATGAATTAAAACTGGTTAAAACTGAAACAGAACCACTTATTGAACCAAAAAAGGTGGGTGAACTAGAAGAAGCAATGTAATATTTTGTTATTTATTAAGACCTGCAAGAGAAATCTTGCTGGCCTTTTTTTTAGCTTATTATAACAAAAAAAGCCTCTGAAAATCAGAGGCTTTTTTGTTGACCCACAAGGACTCGAACCTTGAATGCCTGCACCAAAAACAGATGTGTTACCATTACACCATGGGTCAATTCCAATTATTGTGGCGGCAAAAGTAAAACATTTTTTATAATCGTCAAACATTTTATGATTTTTTTTCATAAAAATTGATCTCATAATTACAATTCCGCTTATTAAGTTTGTTATTGTATTAATTGTTACATTATTTGCATAAAATATTGAACCATAAAATGAATATAAATAAACCCCCAATCTGGATACGAAAGCTTTACTGGAGCCTTCATTGGAGCATGTCTTCAAAATCGAAAAGCCTTTATTTAACTTTCGACGATGGACCTACTCCAGATGTAACACAATGGGTTTTAGATGAACTAGATAAATTCAATGCCAAAGCAACTTTTTTCTGCATTGGCCGAAATGTAGAGAGGCATCCAGAAATTTATAAGGAAATAATTGAACGTGGCCATGCCTTGGGTAACCACACTTATAGCCATTTAAAGGGCTGGCGAACAAAAAACCAGGAATATATAAACGATATTGACTTAGCTGCTCAATTAATCGATTCTAAATTATTTCGCCCACCTTACGGTAAAATTGGCCGTCAACAAATAAAAGACGTCAAACTGGCTGGCTACAAACTTTTTATGTGGGATGTGCTTTCAGAGGACTACAACAATAAAATAACGGAAAAACAGTGTTTAAATAACGTTTTAGATAATACGCAAAAGGGCAGTATAATTGTTTTCCACGATTCGCTTAAAGGGAGCAAAAACCTTTATGCAACTTTACATTCTGTTTTAAAAACATTTACAGAACAAGATTTTGTATTTCGTAAATTAAAATAAAAACTCGATTTTAAAAAACTGCAACTAATATGCTATGGAACTGTCACGAAATAAAGTACGCATAAAAGCCTTAATTCTTTTTGTTTCTAATAAGGCAAATAATCTGCGCATAGCCTAGTTACACAATGATTATTTAATGCCATTAGAGGCAAAAAGAATAGGGCAAACTGATTGGGTTATTTCTTGTCAGTTCCTATACATTTAAAGTAATAATTGTTTTTCTTAATCGAATCTATAATAATTTATTTGTAGATCTTGCTTGATTCATTATATTTGCGCTGCTTAATTGGACAATGCACTTATAAAAATGGGGGATTAGCATTCCGATCCCGAAACAAGTTCGGGACAGGCAACTTCGCTAATCCCAACAGTTTTTTTTTAATATTGGGGGATTAGCTTCCCGAAACAAGTTCGGGACAGGCAACTTCGCTAATCCCAACAGTTTTTTTTAATATTGGGGGATTAGCTCAGTTGGCTAGAGCGTTTGACTGGCAGTCAAGAGGTCATCGGTTCGATTCCGATATTCTCCACTGAATACTAAGCACTTACAGAAATACTGTAGGTGCTTTTTTTGTTTGTGCATAAAAAACACTATTTCCATTTTTCCTGGTACTCCCGTAATTTTCTCCGTACCTTTACGTTATCGGTGCAACCATTTCCTTGCACCAACACTTCAAAACAAATTTTATGAATATAAAAACTAAAACAGCAATTGAGTTGCTAAACACAAACCACGGCTATATTATTATAGCTGATGCCCTAAGCCACACTGAAACTTAACAAAATATTGGTGATAATATAATTAAGACTGTTGCGCTAAATGAGCTTCAAAACTTATATGACATCGTTCATGATGGACTTAGACGTGGATTCACACTACCCGAAATCCATATCGTATACTACTTTGATGACTACAAAAAATTGCCGAGTTCTATTCCAGTATCCGTAGATGTTGCCATTAACAATTTAACTCGTATGGCACACGGACTAAAAAATATTACCGCCTTGGCTGTAACGTTGGTGGATACGAAGTGCAAACTTAGTTACTGCTAACTTTACTGATTGCACAAAGCTGTTAAAAATCCAGTCTCCCGAGTACTCAGCGATTTTTCAGGCTATATTTATTTTAGTATTCTAAGTTTTATACTCCCCACCCTATGATTGCTGTATATGAAAGAGCTTTTAATTTACTACAATTAACAAACTATTTTTTGTAT
>JAQICC010000051.1 GCA_027858735.1 Salinivirgaceae bacterium | reverse complement strand
CCTGCAAGAAAACTCGGTCTCTGATAAGAAAGCTCCAAGAATGAGACTTTCGCAGCATTGAAAATCAGGAGTCCCGAAATCTCGGGATGACTGGTTGAAATGCAAGAGTAACGAAATTAGTGGAGTGTTCTTGCTGAGACTATGTAGGAAAAAGAGGTATGGGAGCATTGGAGTATGAACCCATTAATCATAAAGAGAATAATAACTATAATGTTAATGTTAATGTTACTGAACTATTAGAAGTTGCAAAAAAAGTTTTAGAGGGAAAGGAAGATATCTCTTATAATGATTTGGATAAAGATAGTTTGTCTGATGTATTGAGAATTGGAACTTCTGCTGGTGGAGCACGAGCAAAAGCTTTGATTGCTATTAAAACAGATTCCAATAATAAAATTATAGAAATTAGACCCGGGGATATTATTCAACCAGAAGGTTATACATATTGGCTTCTTAAAATTGATGGAGCGAATGAAAAAACATTAGGAGAAGGTGCAGGTCTTGGAAAAATAGAATATGCCTATTATAAGTTGGCAAAAGAGGCAGGTATCGATATTTCTGATAGTGATTTGTATGAAGAAAATGGTAGGTTTCATTTTTTAACAAAACGCTTTGATAGAACAAAAAAGGGTGAGAAAATTCATATGCAAACCTTAGGGGCTATAGCAGGAATTGATTATAGAATTCAAAAGGCAAGTAGTTATGAAACATTATTTAGGGTAATGAAAATGCTTCAGCTGACTTATAATCAATTTGAGCAACAATATAGGCGAGCGTTATTTAATATTATAGCAAGAAATCATGATGATCATGTAAAAAACTTCTCTTTTTTAATGAATAAAGAAGGAAAATGGGAAATATCTCCAGCCTATGATATTACTTATCAGTATAAAGATGGTGGGACTTGGACAAATGTTCATCAGTCATCCATTAATGGTAAATTTGACAATTTTACAAGAAATGATTTACTAAGTTTTGGTAAAACATTTGGTATCAAAAAAGCTAATCATATTTTAGAAGAAATTATTACAGCGGTAAGTCAATGGTCTAAAATTGCTAAAGAAATAGACATACCTAAAAAGGAAATAGAAAGTATTAGAAATAATCTAAGGATTAATGATTTTAATAAATAAGAAAATGACTTGGGGAATAAATGCCCGTGCCTAACAATGTGGTATAACAAATTACAAACCAGTCAGTTAACTGTAATATGTCAAGCTATTTGGACTCAGGAGGCGAAGGGGGAATAAAGGCTAATTAACCCGAAATCTCATGCATGACTTAACACTAAAGATAATTACGTACTCCAAAAATACTGCTTCCAACACGTACCATGGTACTCCCCTCCTCAATAGCAATTTCATAATCGCCCGACATGCCCATGCTTATTTCTTTGAACGATTCATCACCAGCAAAAAAGCCTTGTTTTAACTCGGTAAATATTTGGTTTAAGTTTTTAAACTCACTCCTAATCTGCTCTATATCATCAGTATAAGTAGCCATACCCATAACTCCAACGACTTTTACATTATTAATTTCTTTAAATTCATCGCTGTGCAATAAGGCATTCGCCTCAATAAGGTCTAATCCAAATTTTGTTTCTTCCTGAGCTATATAGAACTGCAAAAGTACATTAATAACCCTATTGTGCTTAACACCTTCCTTATTTATTACTTGTAAAAGCTTTATATTCTCAACTCCATGAATTAATTGCACAAACTCGGCAAAATATTTTACCTGTTTGCTTTGCGGATGACCAATAAAATGCCATTCAATATCCTTTGGTAAATCTTCGTGTTTTTGTTTTAACTCCTTTGGACGATTTTCGCCAAACACCCTCTGACCAGCATTATAGATTTCCTCAACATATTCGTTGGGTTTTGTTTTTGATACAGCTACTAGCTTAACATTTGCAGGAATAGTAGATTGTATTTTTAAAAGGTTTTCTGAAATGTTCATATGCTCCTATATTTTGCACAAAAATAGCGATAAATTTCAAAGCTAACATGAAAAATTATTTATAACCATTATATTTTCTTTTTGATATTCATAAATGTTGTTTCAAGTATTAACTATTGAAAAAAGTTATCGCTTGATTGATAGCTAATTGATATAAGCGCAAATAATTAATAACAGCGTATCGGTTTTAAAACAAATACAAAAAACCGGATAAAAGTTTGTAATACCTAAGTTGAGCGATTCGAACAAAGTGAAGAGGCGTTTTACTTAGGTATAACCCTCCCGACCTCCGGTACGGGACAGGCTGACCTAAGAATTGTTGGTTTTCACATTTTGAGTAGCCTGCCCCGATTATTTCGGGGAAACGAAAAGTATGAAAACCTTACTAGACCTCAGTCGATTGAGCAGATTTGCAATAGCGAATCGCTCAATTTGGGTACAATACAGAAATAGAAAACATGTTGGATTCAGCAGCCTATGGTTCTGTTTAGTTTAAGAACGATGTTATAGCTAAAATAGTGATAGACAGTTTACATTATCATGATGGATTGAGTTTCAATTTGGTTTGTTATTGTTTTATGAGCAATCATGTTCATTTTATTGCATACAATTGCAAAAAACCAGTTTATACGTTACCTAATATCCGCAGCAAAAAAATGAAACCATAGATGGGCACAGTCTTACATAAAATATATTTTCACCCAATTGGGTGAAACCGAAATTAGTGTTAATTCGTGTAATTAGTGGCCTCAAAGAATCCGCTTGCGGATTTAAGGCGTTAATGAATGTGTTAAAAACGTATACTGCTAAAGAAAGCAATAAAATATTAGGAAGGAAGGGAAGCTTTTGGCAACGGGAATATTATGATAGAATAATACGCGATAGGAACGATTTTAGCCATAAAATATGTGTTGAACAATCCCGTTTCAATAAATCTGGTTGATAATTGGTGTAATTGGAAATGGAATTATTGCCATTCAAAAATTTATTGAAATTTGATAACGTTATTAATTTGCCATACCACCTAGCAGGTGGTGTTACATAGTGTTGCAACTCAATAGCGGCCTATTTTTAAAACCAAAACACGTGTGGTTTAAATTATTATCCGCATAATTTTTTGGTTCATATAAATTTTTGTAACAATTTTATACGTTCAATTTTTTGCACTAATTTAAAATATACCAATACAAACAAGCGCCAAAATGCAAAGTTACCTAACAGCAATAAACGCCGCCGTACAGGCCGGACTTGAAATTCTAAAAGTGTACAACTCCAATAATTTTGAAATAGAAACAAAAGGCGACAATTCACCTTTAACACTGGCCGATAGAAACGCCCATTTAAAAATAATGGAATATCTTGATCAAACGGATATTCCTGTTTTATCTGAAGAAGGAAAGGAAATCCCTTTTGAAGCCCGTAAAAACTGGGAAAAACTATGGATAGTTGATCCGCTTGATGGAACAAAGGAATTTATTAAACGAAATGGTGAATTTACCGTTAACATAGCCTTAGTTGAAAAGAGCTTGCCTGTTTTTGGAGTAATATACGTACCGGTAACTAAAGAGCTTTTTGTTGGTATTGTTGGTAAGGGATCGTTTAAAATGGAAGCTATTGATTCAGAATTATCAAGCATTGAAATCTTAACACAAAAGGGACAAAAACTTCCCATAAAATCAGATCGTCCTTTTACCGTTGTAGCAAGCCGGTCGCATTTATCGAAAGAAACCGAAGATTATATAAACGAATTAAAAGTACAACATCCCGATTTCAACTTTATATCGAAAGGCAGTTCGCTTAAGCTTTGCGCTGTTGCCGAAGGTTCAGCCGATGTGTACCCGCGTTTTGCACCAACCATGGAGTGGGACACTGCTGCTGGTCAGGCAATAGTGAATGCAATGGGTGGGCAAGTAACTAAAACAGATGGCTCAGCACTTACCTACAACAGAAAAGATTTGTTAAACCCGTGGTTTATAGTGACCAGGTAGCTTAATGAACGGTTTTTTTTGAAATAAAAAGTTTCATTAGTGCTAACCAGTTATTCTTGCGTTCGACCCTGCGACACCCAAATTATTTGAATCTATTTATTGTTCCCTCATAGTATTTTATAAACTTATCATATTCTTCTTGAAACGATGTTGTTTTATGGTGATCGGGTTGAGACAAAATATATTTGCAGACTTTGTCAACATCAGCTTTTGGTACGGAAAAAGCTGAGGCTGACTTTTGCCAAATAAACTTTCCACCTTCAACAAGCTTATTTTCGTTTATAAACTTTTTGCTTCAATATTTGAAATTGTATCTTCTGAAATTTCAGGAGAACGTGAAATTAGAAAATGTACATATTCAGGATTAGCGAAAAGGCATACAATTTCGAAGAATTGTTATTAATTACTCCGGTAATATATTTTTCAATACCTATCCTATGTTTCTCTAATATAATCCTTTCCCTTCTGTATGTAGTAAATACAATGACGGGAAGGAAGCGAATCGAAGATCGACGGAGTCAAATCCCGACATCGACAAAGAAGGAGCTTGTCGGGAAGGAGACGAAGCTGTGAGGAAACTACTGATTACGCGGATTCTCTCAGATTAAAATTAATGAAAAAAAATCTGCGTTATCGTGTCTCGCTTTAGCGGATCTGCGGTGAAAAAAACAATTTTTAAGAAAATAATTAAGTATGCAAAAAGGCGAAGTTGTGTTATACCAAGCAAATGATAATTCCTTGCAGCTTGATGTTCGTATTGAAGATGAAACCGTATGGTTAACTCAGGCTCAGTTGGTTGTTTTATTTGAAGCGACTAAGCAAAATATAAGTTTGCATATAAATAATATCTTTAGTTCTACTTTACTATTATTAACCAACTGAAATACAGAAGAATGAATAGCTCCGTCCTTTAGGGCGGAGAATAATATTATGATCGTGTAATGGGCTTTAGCCCAACATATATTACAATTTG
>JAQICC010000035.1 GCA_027858735.1 Salinivirgaceae bacterium | reverse complement strand
ATGAGTCCACGCCGAAAAGTCATCCGATGAATACTTTTGCAAAATACTGAACCAATTCAGGTCTGTTATTCAGTCAATTATGAATTCATCGGATGACTGATTGCAATTATTTGACTTTTGAGAGTATGCTCAGACCTTATAATTTTTAAACCCAATTATTCTTGAGAATAATTGCTGTCTACGACAGCGACTAAGTCTCACATCCAAATTTGATGCTCAAATTTGGGTTCGGCTATGTCGGGGTAACCCGCATTTCAATTCATCATAACGGAATTTGATGAATAATGCGAGTTAAGTGTTAAAATTTTTTGTCAAATTTTACTAAAGTGCATTTATTTCAGCACATCTACTTCCTTGCAATCCCTTTGAAGTAGGGAATTACGTCGGCAGGTATTCCAAGTTGTATTTGCACTAAACTAAACGCATGAATTAATCAGGCTATAAAAATACATTATATTTTTTTGTTTTACTACAAGCATTTTCAATTTAGTTTAACATAAAAATATTATATAAAAGTATTCATTTATTATCTTTGCCAGTTTCAACATAAAAAATATTTCAATTTTAATAGTGGAATGCTAAAGTTTTCAAAATGGCAAAGAAAAACAAACAAGACTGGAAAGACAGGTTAAACGTGGTTTATTCAACCAACACCGATTTTAACTATGAACACGACCAAGAGGAAGAAGAGGAAACACTTCCGGCGAATAAGCAGAATCTTAAAGTAAGTATCGATAAAAAACAACGCAAGGGTAAGGCGGTGACTTTAATTGAAGGTTTTGTTGGAACAGATGAGGATTTAAAAAACGTAGCCAAAACTCTTAAAACGAAATGCGGAGTTGGTGGTTCTGCAAAAGATGGTGAGATAATGGTGCAGGGAGAATTCAAACAAAAAGTAGCCGATATACTTTCAAATCTTGGATACAAAGTAAAACAGGTTGGTGGCTAGTATGACAAAACAACTAATAATTTCAATCTCTGTTCATCGAAAATTTGGACCGCTTTTTTCTGGTCACATAATTACTCCAACCGAAGGAACATCGTTTTACTCAAGCATTGAAAAAGCAAACAATGTAAATATTCAAGACATTGACAACGGTAATACAGAGAGCACAGCCATTGTTAAAATAATTACAGAATATGATGATAATAATATAGCCAATTTTTTCACAAAAAAGAAAGAGGATGCCCGTGAATTTATTAAAAACGTTGATGCTGAATTTGTTGCAGTAAGAATACGACCATATATTGAACGTCGACTTCTAAACATATCATTACTTTTACCAAAATCGGGCTTGCAAATATTTTTTAAGGACAAAGGATATACAGCAATTTACAGAGCCGATGAAATTAAACTCGCCGGACCAAAAGCTAAAGCTGTTTTCAATTTCATTAGACACAACGATGGTTTAAATTATTTTTTAACTATAAACCACGAAAGCGAAACTATTAAACTCAAAAACAAAAAAGCAACAATTTTAACCGATTCGCCTTGTATTTTTGTACTCGACAATAAACTTTACTCATTCGATGATATTGACAGTAAAAAACTTCTCCCTTTTTTCAGTAAAGAAGCAATTAATATTCCAAAACAAACAGAAAAAACATACTTCGAAAAATTCATTTTAAACACCATTCTTAGTTTCAATGTTCATGCCGAGGGTTTCGAAATTATTGAAAGTAATGTTATTCCAAAAGTTGAGCTGCATTTTCAAAACGACATGCAAAACCAAGCAGTACTACTTATTAGATTTATATATGGAAACCATGTAATACTTCCCAATAGCACATCTGAAAAGTTTGTTTTTTTAGCTGTCGAAAATGACAGCTACACTTTTACCAAAATATTACGCCAACGAAAAAGCGAAGAAACCGTCAACACTAAGCTGTATAAATTAGGATTAATCTCGAACGATAGCATCCATTTTTATCCAGAATACGACACTTTTATTTCTGAAAACGATAAACGATTTGCTACCATTAACTGGATAAACCAAAATATTGTGGCAATAAGAGAGCTTGGTATTGAAATAAAACAAACCTTTTTTCCAAAAAAATATTTTTTTGATGGCATCAGTTTAAAACTTAACCTTGAAAAATCGGACGATTGGTTCGATGTAAAAGGTATTGTAAAACTTGGAAGTTTTGAAATTCCTTTTTTAAAACTACGCAAGCATATATTAAACGAAAAAAGAGAGTACGAACTACCCGATGGAACCATAGCCATTTTGCCTTTAGAGTGGTTTGCCAAATACAAACGCCTTTTTACTTTGGGCGAAAACTTTGACAATAGTATTAGGCTCAATAACTTTCAATTCGGCCTTATTGACGAAATAGAAGAAGGTATTGACACTAAAGAGTTTGAGCAAATTAAAGAACTTTTTGAGGGAAAATTTAATAATAGCAAGGCTGCACCAAAGGAATTAAACGCTACGCTACGCCCCTACCAACTTTCTGGTTTTAACTGGATGAATCAACTTGGTGACAATGGATTTGGCGGTTGCTTAGCTGATGATATGGGGCTTGGTAAAACAATACAAACAATTACTCTTTTATTAAATGCAAGCAAAATTTTGGTTGATGAACCTTTGGCTCCCCAAAAATCAGAGTCAACCCAATTCAATTTATTCAATCCTCCACCTACTTTAACATTTAAGGGCAAAATGGCTCCTACCAGTCTTATAGTAATGCCTACATCGTTAATATACAATTGGGAGAGTGAAATTGAAAAATTTTCACCTTCGCTAAAAACAATGCAACACACAGGCGCAAAGAGAATTAAAGACATATGGGAGTTTAAAAAAGTTGATGTTGTTTTAACAACCTACGGAGTAATTAGAAACGACTTTGAAACACTGAAAGATTTTCCCTTTAATTATGTAATTTTAGATGAAAGCCAAGCAATAAAAAACGCATCATCAAAAGCATACAAAGCCATTATTAAATTAAAAGCAGAACATAGGTTGGCCATTACCGGAACTCCGGTTGAAAACAGTTTAACCGACTTATGGAGCCAAATGAATTTCATAAATCCAGGCTTATTGGGCAACCTTACATATTTTATAAACGAATTTGTTACACCCATTGAGAAACAAAACGATGAAGAAAAAAGTCAAAAATTACAATCATTAATTCACCCATTTATTTTACGCCGCACCAAAGACCAGGTAGCAAAAGACCTTCCACCAAAAACTGAACAAATACGGTATTGCGTTATGGCCGATGCACAGAAAAAAATATACGAAAAAGAGAAATCGGTAGTACGCAACTCCATTTTAGAAAACATCGGAAAAAAAAATAAAGAAAAAGGCGAAGAAAAAACCGCTTTTATGATACTGCAGGCTTTAACAAAACTTAGACAGCTGGCAAACCACCCTTCGCTAGTTGGTTCAAATGAAGAGTCGGGCAAATTTGAAGAGGTAACTCGTATGCTTGAAAATATTATTGCCGAAAAACATAAAGTATTAATATTTAGCTCGTTTACGCAACACTTAGCATTATACGAAAACTATTTAAATGAACGGAATTTAAAGTATTCAATACTAACGGGTAAAACCACCAACCGCCAAAAAGTAATTGAAGAATTTCAGAACAATGCTGACAACCATGTATTTTTAATTTCGCTAAAAGCAGGTGGTGTTGGATTAAACCTTACCGCTGCCGATTATGTTTTTCTTTTAGATCCTTGGTGGAATCCAGCTGCTGAAAATCAAGCAATAAACAGAGCCCATAGGATTGGACAAGATAAAAAGGTATTTGTTTACCGATTTATTTCATCAGACAGCATTGAAGAAAAAATTGTCCGCTTACAAGAAAAAAAATCGGAACTGGCCGATATATTTATAAATTCGAATAATCCTTTTAAGGCTTTATCGCCTGAAAAAATTAAAGAGCTTTTTGAATAAAAACTTATGCAAATGAAAACCGTTTTAACAATTGCATTTATAGCACTAATCGATACTTTAAATGCCCATATTGAAAATAATATTTGGAAAACTATTAAGCCTGAATAATTCATGCATTTAGTTTGATGTAGATGTAAAGCCTGTCCCAAATTTACTCCGGGAGCGTCGGAATCCGCCAATATATCTTTATATTTCATCCCGAAAGCCTTCGGGATCGCAACAGCCTGTTCCAGCTAGATTCGGAAAAACAGTACCTGTTCCGCCATAGCGGAATGCATGAAAATATATGCCCTTGGAAACTTTTCTAAAAATTAAATTTCTTGCTAATATATTCTTTAACATTAATAATCAGCACATTTGTTGCTTTTTGAAAAATTTATAAATTATTCAGGTAAGAACGACGACTTTGTTATGCTTAACATTGCTCGTGAACATACCAAAACAAGATATTGAGAAATTTGTAATAGAAAAAGGTTACACCCTACCCTTTGTTATTGACCCCAAAAGGAAATATACGGCCTATTTGCCTCACATATACCCCCCCAAATATTATTAAAAATAAAAAAATAAGAATTTTGAACATATACATTACTTTGGTTGAATAAGCGTGCAAATATAAACGAATCATTATATTTAATATTATCAAATACTTCCTACGCTACTTTTTAACACTATATATTATCACATCTAAATATATCAATAATTTGATAGTCAGTTGATTTATATAAAGTTTAGTTTTATTAATATATATTTATACCGCAAAAACAAAAAAAACCTATAATCTATGAACAACGAGAACAACTATCACATTAGTTTTTTTAAACCTACAACCGATAGGGCCAAATACAATAGAAATATGGTAATTTGGTTAATTGGAATTTGGACAGTAGCCATTTTTGGTTTTCATATATTACTCCGAGTAATTGAAAAACCAACACCAGAACCACAGTTAATAGCATTTAACGAAGTGTGGGAAAACGTTAAATCAAACAATGCAAGTAACGATGAAATTAAAACATTTGCCAATTCAGCGCTACACGTTGCTGGTAAAGTTTTTATCAATACTGAGCATCGCGCTGCCTTAGACAACGGCATTTCATGGGCAACAATGCAATTGGCCGATTCGAGCCAAAAAGTGGCACTTACAAGTGCTATAGCAAATTTTGAAACGGCTACTGAAAATGCGCAAGCAATAACCGATGCCAATTATATTCAGGCAAAAAAGGAATTAGGAGCATTATCCATTGCTGTTTTAGGGCTTAATCCCGATGAGGTTTTAGCAAAAATTCTTTCTCTTGAATTACGCTCTTCAGGCATCGAAAAAATTACCGATGAAAACATTTCAATAATTGAGACATGCATGCCTCATTATACCATACATAATCGTTCGGTATTAACCGATACAAAATTCTTAGGATTTCCTTTCCATTACTTTTATTCAGCTGTGTTTTTATTAATTCTATTTATAGGATTATGCTGGCTTTACTGCTACAGAGTAGATAAATACAATGAAAAAATAGGTATAGCTGACTAAGAAATATGAATTCAATTAGAAAGATAAATATGAAAAAATTAATACTTCCTCTTATTATGTTAGGAATGCCGGGTTTGCTGAATGCAGCCACGGCAGCAACAGAACTCGAAGGCGGATTCAAAATTGGTCCGGCTATTATTCTCATTACCATTCTTTGTGTTTTTGTAATGGTTGGAGTTATTTTCCGTGCAAAAGACACTACTGATTTTTACGCAGCAGGACGCAGTATTTCGCGTACAGGTTCAGGTATGGCAATTGCATCGAACTGGATGAGTGCAGCTTCCTTTCTTGGAATGGCTGCCCTAATGTACGGCTCCGGTTATCATGGTTTGGCTTATGTTGTAGGCTGGACAGGCGGTTATGTACTACTACTTATTTTAATGGCAGGACAGATTAGAAAATATGGTAAATATACTGCTGCCGATTTTATTGGTGATCGTTATTATTCACAATCACTGCGTGCTACAGGTGCCATTATAGCAATTCTGATTTCCATTTCGTATTGTGTTGGACAATTTGCCGGTATTGGGCTCATGTTTCAATGGATATTAGGCCTTGACTTTACATGGTCGGTAATTATTGGTGGAGCCGTTGTACTCACCTATACCCTAATTTCGGGAATGCTTGGTGTTACTAAAAACATGCAGATACAGTATATTATAATTATTGTTTCGTTTTTAATTCCATTGTTCATACTTACCTTTAAGTTTGACTATTTTTGGGTATTGCCGCAAATTGGTTATGGTTCTGTAGTTTCCGATATTACAAATGGTATTCCGGCAGCTTCTGAATTAATGAACTCGATGGGGCATGAATTTGCCATTACAGCATCACCAGAATATTCAATGCCTTGGGATATTGCCACTGGCAAAACCTTTTTTCAATGGATGGCCATTGCCTTCTCATTAATGATTGGTACCGCAGGATTACCCCACGTTATTCAGCGCTTTTATGTAGTTCCCAAAGCTAGTGATGCACGCTGGTCGGTAGTTTGGGGATTATTTTTTATTTGCATCCTTTATTGGAGTGCTCCGGTTTACTCAGCATTTGGCAAAATACTTTCGGCAAGCCCTGAAGTGGGAAAACTTTCGAAAGATGCCATTGTAGTTTATACCGCTCAATTGGGTAATGTTCATCCACTTATAGTTGGATTATTAGCTGCCGGTGGTGTATCTGCTGCATTCTCAACCGTATCAGGTTTATTGGTGGCAGGAGCATCAGCATTCTCACACGATTTATATGTTAAAGTAATAAACCCTGAAGCATCGCCAAGCAAGCAATTACGCATGGCTCGTTTAGGAACGGTTTTAATGGCCATTATTGTAACTATGATTGCAATGCTTAAACTTGCTTTAATTAGCCAACTGGTAGCCGTTGCATTCTCCTTAGCCGGATGTACAATTTTCCCCTTATTCTTATTGGGTATTTGGTGGAGCGGATCGAACCGTCAGGGTGCAATTGCCGGCCTAATAGCTGGTGGTTTTATTTCATTATTATCAATCTCCTATTTTGTATGCGATAAAATGGGTATATCGCTACCTTTTAGCGAATTTATGACTTACTATTTAGGAGCTTGGTATTTTGCATGGATTGGAGCACCACTTGCTATTTTAGTTAATATTTTGGTTTCTAAAATAACACCTGAAACTCCAATTGAAATACGCAAATTCTTAATTGAAAAAGTACATAGTTAATAAATCACAAAATTCAAATCTCAAAATACTAAAAAAGCTTTTGAGATTTGAAGCTTGAAATTTGCATATTTATGATTAAAAATAATCCTAAAAGAACACTCATGTTTGTCATGGGTGTTCTTGTTTTAATTGGCTTTGGAATTGCACAACTATTTTATACATATGAAAACAGTACTGTTGATCCACGCATTATAGAAGCACGCCAACTTTATAGCAAATATGACTCTTATGCCGAAGTAAATAATTTTAATGCCGTATTGGGTTTACTCGATTCGGTTGAACATATTTATAATTCAATAGATTTTTACAAAAACTCGTTTGAGGTGGGTGTTTTATACAACAACAGAGCCGCCACGTACTTAACAATGGCTATTCATTTTGATACGAATAGTTTAAGCCTAGATGGAGTTTATACCTTAGCAAAAGATACCTTGCTTAATTTAAGTGAAAAAATGGCTTTGCAAAGCATTCAAATTTATAGCACTTGGATTTCAAATTACAGCAATAAATCAGAAAGTGAATTAAAAGACCTAGTGCATAGCAGTTTTGCGCCAGATTTTAATCAATACTCAGCAAAAAAAATAAAACGATTTGAAGGAAAAAAAATCGAGGAGCTACTTGAATCTCAACTGGAAACCCCAAGACGTTTATCGGTGGCTTATACCAACCTAGGAATAATAAAAAGGCATCAGGAAAAATATGATGAAGCCATAAAATACTATGAACAAGCCATAAAACTTTGGGATCAGAATTTAGCCGCAGAGAATAATTTGAATATGTTATTGAGTCGCCCCTTAAAAAAACAAAACATGCTTGAGAAATTTTTACCTCCTAAAAAAAACAAATAGATTCAATTATTATATCTTGATCATTGAATTCATATAGACATATCCGTTTTATTTTTGAAACTGATTTCTTTTAAAAACCATTTGAATCAACTACCTTTATTTTACCTCGTTCTTAAAATTGTTGGTTGTTAAATTTAATATCAAAAATGGGGGCACAATAAAAGTAAAAAGTGAAATTAACAAAGGGAGTATTTTTATTTTTTCGGTAAAAAAAGCACCCCAATAATCAAACTAATGCATAATGAGGTACGCCATTATTTCCGATATTCACGAAGATATTGTAAATCTTCGATTTGCCCTGTCGAGAATAGAAAAACAAAAATGCGATGAAATTATATGTTTAGGCGATATTTCAGGCTTTAGCGCACCTCATTATAATTACTACACTACCCGTAATGCAAGCGAATGTCTGGCATTAATTCGTAATAAATGTAAAATTTTAATCGCCGGGAATCACGATTTACATGCAGCAAGGCTTACTCCAAAAATAAATCCGGAATATGAGTATCCGAAAAACTGGTATTCGCTTGATTTTTACGAAAAACTTCAAGCATCAAATGGTTATGTATGGCTATACGACAATGATGAACTTAACCCTTTATATTCGCATTCCGACATTGCATTTTTAAGCACTTTACCCGAGATTGAAACTATTAAAACAAACGAACAGAATATTTTATTAAGCCATTATGCTTATCCAAATATAACCGGATCGTCAAAAGTTTTCTATAATTATTGGGAAGATTTTGAAGCACATTTCAATTTTATGAAAGAGAAAAACACCGGCTTGAGTTTTATTGGTCACCGGCATTTTTCGGGTCTATTAATAGCTTCGAAAAATAAATTGATTGAAAAGCGATTTGGAGTAAAATACAAATGCCTTAATGGCGATTGTATTTTAGTGCCAGCAATAACGGGGAAAAGAAATGGAAATGGTTTTTGTATTTTTGATACTCAAGATAATACAGTGCAAGCATTTCATTTATAATTTTATAAGTACAATTAGCAGCCATTAGATATGTAGACTACTATTTGATTTTTTAATATTAATTATGCCAAATAACAACCTTAACAAATTTTTCCTAAGCATTGTAGCTCCATCTATTTTAGCTATTATTCTATTTGTAATATCATTTTTTGCAATCATTATTCCGCAATTTGAACAAAGCATGATGGATCGTAAAAAAGAAATGATACGAGAGCTGACAAATTCAGCATGGAGCATATTAAATGAACAAAACTTAAAGGTTGTCAACGGTAAAATACCGTTAGATTCGGCCAAAAACTTAGCGGCTCATCAAATTGAGCTAATGCGCTACGGTGCTAATCGCAAAGACTATTATTGGATTATTGATTATACTCCTAAGATGGTAATGCATCCGTATAGAAAAGAACTTAATGGAACCAATCTTGCCTTTTTTACAGATTCGCACGAAAAAAAACTTTTTGTAGATGCTGCAAATCTTGTACTCGAAAAAAACGAAGGCTTTATTGACTACTATTGGCAGTGGAAAGATGATACTTCGAAAATTGTACCCAAGCTTTCCTATGTTAAAGGTTTTGAGCAATGGCAGTGGATAATTGGAACCGGCATTTACCTTGATGATGTTCGAAAAGAAATTGCACACTTAAAAAATCGACTTTTTTTAGTTTCATCGATAATTGTAGCAATAATTATTTTAGCCCTTATTTATATAATAAGGCAAAGCCTGAACATTGAAAATAAGCGGAAAGCAGCCGAACAAAAGCTACTATTATCAAAGCAAAAATATAAAACTCTGGTTGAAGCCTCAACTGAAGGTACATTAATGCTTATAAATGGTAAAATCGTTTTTAACAACCTCAAATTTGCTCAATTGGTTAATCGCGATTCAAAGGAGGTGACAGGTAAACCATTCAATGACTTTTTTTCCATTGATTGGCAAACCTTGCTCAAGCTTTTTTCAGATCCGAATAAAACGGTTACTACCGAAACTGAATTACGATTAAATGGAAAAGAGAAAAAGGAGGTTATTATTTCTATATCTCGAATAGAACACTCCAATCAAGAAGCTTTTATTCTGGTAACTAAAGATTTAAGCAGGAGAATTCAACTTGAGAAAAGTGCTAACAAATTATCGAACGAACTTCAAAGCTCTCTTCAATTAATGAATCAACCTATAAAATCGTTTGTACACGATTTTATTACTTGTAGCATGAATACACCTATAACAAAGGCAGTTGAGCAAATGGTTAACAAAAATAAAAAAGTGCTTTTTGTTAAACAAGATGATATTATTATTGGCGTAGTAAATGATGCCGATCTTAAAAAAAGAGTAATTGCCAGTCAAATAAAAACAGATTCTTCCATTGCTCAAATAATGAGCTCGCCTGTTCATTTTATAAATGAAAATTCGCTGCTTTATGAGGCTGTACTCCTTTTTAAACGAAAAAGAGTTTCCCATTTGTTGGTTAATAACAATCAGAATCAGGTAATTGGCACAATCAGCAATCAAGATGCTCTGGAAATGCAGCGCAATTCGGTGAGCTATTTAATTCAAGAAATTGAATGCAGCCACCAAATTGATGAACTAAAACAAATATACCATAGAGTTCCTGTTTTGGTAAATGCAATTTTAGCCAATAGCGACAATGCACAAAACACTACTCGCATAATAACTTCGGTAGCCGATGCCATAACTGTGCGGGTTATTGAATTAGCTATAGAGAATAATAATACCCCACCATGTAAGTTTGCTTTTATGGCAATGGGTAGTGAAGGGCGAATGGAACAAACACTTACTACGGATCAAGATAATGCCATAGTTTTTGAAGACACCTCTAACAATAACGAACATCAATTATACTTTTTAAATTTGGCAGCCACCATTAATAAAAACTTAAATACAATTGGCTACAATTATTGCAAAGGTGAAGTAATGGCTATGAATAAAAAATGGTGCCAGCCTATTAGCGAATGGAAAAAACATTTTTCGAATTGGATTCAATCTCCCGATCCGCAAAATATTCTGGATAGCAGTATCTTCTTTGATTTTAGGCACATTTTTGGCGAACACCAATTAATAGATGAATTATTAAATCATGTTAACCATGAGACTCATGAAAACGGTTTGTTTTTCTATCATATGACACATTCAATTGTACAATTTAAAGTACCAGCAATTGGCGATACCATTGATTTGAAAAAGGCTATATTGCCTTTAATTGGCTTCATGCGCACACAAGCGCTATTTCACAAACTTAATACAACAAATACCCTCGATAGGCTCACACTATTATTTGAACAAGCACAAGTTAAAAAGGAAAGACATAAGGAACTATTGCAAATCTACAACTTTATAATGCAGGTACGCATCAAGAATCAGGCATTGGCCTTGCTAAACAACGAATCACCTGAAAATTCAATTAACTCAAACTCGTTGTCAGCCATTGAACGCAGCAATTTAAAAAACGCTCTGGCTGAGATTCATCAATTACAACTACAATTAAGTCTTCAGTTTAAAGGTATAGTATAAGCATTTTGCTTAATTCCTACCATATTACTAGGTTTTTAATTGGGAACTTTATTGCCTTTTAATAATAATTCTCGATAACAAATAAAAATGCATTTAACAACTGTAAACAAGCACCTCAAGCAACTCTTTAAGTAAATTTCTTAAAATTCGTCACTGTTAATTTATAGTTAATTCTCATAAATGTTTTAATCGTTCAATTTTTATTCATACTTTTGCTATATGATTTGCAGGCTTAAAGTGTGAATCAATTAGTAATTTAAAAAATACGATTATGAAAAATGTGACCTGTCCTATTTCAAATAATAAAGTACCTAAGCATTTACCTAGAGTAATTGCTTTTTACAACATCCTTTTAATGAGTTTGTATATGTATCAACCTCATATTCTTATTTTACTAATAATTGCCGTTGATTTCCTTTTACGAGGATTTGGCTACCAGCAATATAGTATTCTAAGAGTAGTAGCGATAAAAACAAGTAATATCTTAAAATTAAAATCACCAGCTATTGACAAAGCTCCGAAACTATTTGCAGCTCGCTTAGGTGCTTTTATGTTTATAGGTGCTTCTGGTTTATATTTAATTGGTGCCTTAAACGCATCGTTTATAGTAGTTGGAATGGTAGCTTTTCTTGCTACACTTGAGGGAGTTTTTAGCTTTTGTGTGGGTTGTTATATTTATACCTATTTGGTATTACCTGCTTATAAACAAACAAAGTAAATAGTAGTTTTTATGCAAAGCGGAACTCCTAACTGGGTTCTGCTTTTTTATGTAAAAATAATCCTTAAGGATTATTGCACCTTGGCTAATAACTCCTGATATTTGTAATGCAGAATGAGGTATTGATTTATTAACCCAATATATAAAAAGCACCAAGTTAGCATTTCATTTATTGTCAGACTAAACATATAAATTATAACATCTATACTTTCAAGCCAATAAGTAACATATCATCCACTTGATCTGATTTACCCCGCCAATTCTCTAAAGCTGTTTTAATTTGTTTTTTATGGGTCTTCATAGATTGTGTTTGATGGTCAAGTAACAACTGTTTTAGTCGCCTTTTGGTAAACTTTTTGTCATCAGCTTCATTAAATTGATCAGTAATACCATCAGAAAACAAATAGATTTGATCATCTTTTTCGAGTTTTAAATTTTGACTGGTAAACGGCAAATCTTCATCAGGATGAATGCCTACAGGTATAATGTCTCCTTTTAGCTCAATAATTTTCTTATCTCGAACAATTAAAACCGATTGGTTAGCACCGCCAAATTGCATGGTTGTATTTTCAAAATCGAAAACACAAATTGCCACATCCATACCATCCCTGCTCTCTCCAGTCTTACCTGTTTGATTCATTGCTGATATAATACTTGATTTTAGCCTGTTTAATATCCCATCTGCCCATAAATCACAATTTTTATCAAGGTGACCATTTACAATTTCGTTTAAAAGTGTAATACCTAACATACTCATAAAGGCTCCGGGAACTCCATGCCCCGTACAATCGGCAGATACAACATATACTTTTTTATTTTTCTCTCGAACCCAATAAAAGTCACCACTTACAATATCTTTCGGGCTAAAAAATATTAGATGGTCTTTAAAGTATTTAATAAAAATGTCCTTATTAGGGAGAAGTGCATCCTGTATTTTGCGGGCGTAGGTAATACTATCCTGAATATTATCCGATTGCCATTTAACAATATCGTGCTGTTTTTCAATTCTATCACGCTGGGTTTCAATTTCTTCCTTCTGATTTAAAATCTCAAATTCTTTCTCTTTTAAAGCTGTAATATCAGTATCAATGGAAATAAGTTTTCTAATCTTCCCTTGGCCATCAAGAATTGGCGTAATAGTGGCTTGAATCCACTTTCTAGGTTTGCCTCTTCTTTTTATTTCAGCTTCGTAGTTTATGGGTTTACATTTTTTTATGCCTTCAAGTATTTTGGATTCAATGTCTTGAGGCGTCGACTTGGAAATAATGTTTTTGCCTCTTAAATGGTCATTTGTTATACCAAACATTTTAGTAAAACCGGCATTAACCCATTCGAAATTCCCCTCAGGATCCATTATTAAAGTAGCGTTATCTATTTCGCTGGCTACTATTGAAAGTTTTTCAAGCTCTTTGTTATAATTCTGAATCAAACTGTTTGATACTCTTAGTTTTTCAAGCATCTCATTAAGTTCCTCAGTTCTATCCAAAACTTTTTGCTCTAGATTATTGTGTGATTGCTGCAATTCTATTTCGGCTCTTTTTAATTCTGTAATGTCTGAAATCATGGCAAATGACCCTATTTTTTCGCCCGTGTCATTAAACATTGGTGCACCACTTACCAGGCAAACTATTTTTCCCCCATCGGTTTGGGTCAATGTTAATTCATAGGAGCTTTTAAGATTTTCATTTCTTAGTTTCCAATGTTTTAATAGTATTTTTTCATTTTCAGCATCTAAAAACTCCAGAAAAATCCGTCCAACTAAATCATTTCTTTTTACCATGGTTTTGAAGGCCATGTTTGCCTGTTGAATTATTAAATTGTTATCAATTTGAATAAAACCATCATGAGCTGTTTCAAGAATATTGTTTACTCGACGTTCACTTTTTACAATAATATTTTGAGCAATATCTTTTTCGGTTTGTAAATAGTAATGACAGTTTTCAGGCTTATTTAAGCCATTGAAAATAGCAATAGCCATTTTTTCGCAAGTATTATACCCGCACGACACACAATTGTAAATATCCTCATCGGAGTATTTATGCATGGTTACAAAAATATCGTTTAGCTCCTGCTCATTTGGATACTTCATATCCACATTCGCCCATAAATTCGTATATTCTCTATCGTAGAGTCCTTTTTTCCAATACTTGTTAACTGTATTCTCTATGTTTGTTGGCGAGCCATTCATTTTTGCATAATGCTCGCGGTAGCTTTTACTTCTTTGACTTATAAAATATTCAATTTCATCAACGCTTTTTCCTCGGGCAGTAGTAACTGGTCCTGCATTACATCCAAATTCACAGCTTAAACAATCGACCACCAAAGGCGACATTCCTAACTCTATAACTTTCGGAAGCTTTTCAAGGTAATCGTAAATATTATTAACGCCTTCAATTTTTCGCGACGATTCAGAAATTTCTGAAACCCAACGCTCAGCTGTTTTCAATAGTCCACCTGGGGTAGAAAACAATACAGCCCTCTCTGCTTTAGGATTATCAAATTCAGATGGTGCATACTGCACCAAATCAATGTTATGCCTGCTTAAATATTGATCGATAGATTTAAAGGCAACTACATAATCGCCAACACCCGTTTCAGCAAATTCACGTTTTTTAGCTATGCATGGTGAAATAATAGCAATTTTGTGATCGTTAAATTCTGGATAATAATTCTGCATCATTTTTATAGAATGCATCATTGGGCTATCGGCGGGTGCCAAATACTTTATTAGCTCTGGCTTATACAGTTCAATATACGTTACAATTGCAGGACAAGGTTGTGCAATAATGGTTTGGCTTTTATTGCGTTTCAAATGCTCAACATACGATTTCACCGTTAATTCAGCCCCAAAACTCACATCATATATAAATTCTACCCCTTTGCTTTTAAACCACCCGTTTAAATTCAAATATTTATTAGGGAAACTTGCTGCTACAGCTGGTGCCACAATTGCAACAATTTTTTCTCCTTTTTCTAAATCAGTAAGAAATAGGTCAAAATCGTCAACATAATTACGTGCTTTATGCGTACAAGCATCAAGGCAACTTCCACAGGCAATACACATATCAGTATTCACATGTACAGCATCCCCACTACCATCGTTGCAATATTTTATTGGGCAAGCAGCAATACAAGCGTGACAGTTAACACATTTTACCTCATCAATTTTTATGGCTTCAACAAGTTTTGATTTTTGGAAGGTTTTCATAATAACATGCTATTCTTGTTTTTTTTACTTCTTTATTAAGCCTATTAGTCTCTATAGTATATATAAAATTATTTGTGCCTAATTCAAAAATATGATTTTGTAATATACGTAATAAGCTGATTGTTTATTACATATACATTGACTTATACATCAAATAAAAAGTTGCATTTGCTTATTTATTTAAATGACGTATTTATATTCCTTGATTAAAGGTAGTTTGGATTGCTTCTACTATCTAAAGCCATTAAAAAAATAATTCCCATCAATAATTATTATTCCATTACCCCTTCAAGTTTAAAAAAGAAGGCATAATCTAAGGCCAATTCACGGTAACGCTTAAAACGCCCAGATGCTCCTCCATGCCCGGCCTCCATATTGGTATGCATTAAAAGTAGCTTATTGTCGGTTTTCTTAGCTCTTAGCTTTGCAACCCATTTTGCAGGCTCCCAATATTGCACTTGAGAATCAAAAAGTCCTGTAGTTACTAACATATGAGGATATTTTTTTAACTCAACCTGATCGTATGGGGAATAAGATAACATATAATCGTAATATTCTTTAACTTTTGGATTTCCCCACTCGTCAAACTCATTGGTTGTTAACGGAATAGTTTCATCAAGCATCGTTGAAACCACATCAACAAATGGTACAGCTGCTATTAAACCATTAAACTTTTCCGGCGCCATATTGGCTACAGCTCCTATTAACAAACCTCCTGCACTTCCACCATAACCATATAAATGGTTATGTGAAGTGTATTTTTCAGCCACTAAAAAATCGCCACAATCTATAAAATCGTTAAAAGTATTTATCTTGTTAAGCATTTTCCCATCTTCGTACCAAGCACGGCCTTTCGATTCCCCTCCACGAATATGAGCCACAGCCCAAACAAATCCTCTATCGAGCAAACTTAAACGACTAGGACTAAAATAGGGCTCAATCGTATTTCCATACGACCCATATCCGTAAAGTACCACAGGAGCTTGCCCATTTTTCTGAAATCCTTTTTTATAAACCAAACTAATTGGAATTTCTTCGCCATCGCGTGCTTTTGCATACAACCTTTTGGTTTCATATTCAGCAGGATTATGGCCTCCGACAACTTCTTGCTGCTTTTTAAGTTCTTTTTCCTTAGTGCTCATATTATAATCAAAAACCGATTCAGGTGTGGTCATCGATGAATATTCAAATCTTAATAAATCAGTATCAAACTCTGCATTAGCTCCAAATTCAGCAACATAAGCCTCTTCTTTAAACTCTATATAATGCTCTTCTTTTGTGTTTTGATTTATGATTCTAACATGTGGCAAGGCAGAGCTTCGTTCACTTAACACTAAATAATTTTTAAAAATTTCGCTTCCTTGCAATAACACCTCTGGGCGATGTGGAATTACCTCTGTCCAATTCTCTTTACTCGTTTTATCAACCGAAGTTTCCATCAGTCTAAAATTCTGAGCATCCCAATTGGTACGTATATAAAATTTATCTTCAAAATGGCTTATATAATATTTATGATCTGCCTCCCGAGTTGTTAGCTGCGTAAATTTTCCATCTGGTTTATTGGCATCAAGAAAGTGATAATCGCTAACCAAAGTACTCTGATTATATATGAATACATAATCGTTCGATTTTGAATTATAAACCCCAATATAGAACGATGGATCTTTTTCATAATATACCATTTCATCACCTTTTGTGGCATTGCCTAACTTATGCCTCCAAATTTTATTTGGCAACAGCGAAACCATATCTTTAGTAGTAAAAAAATAAGTTTTATTATCGTTTGCCCAAGCACCACCCCCGGTAGTATTTTTAATCTGATCACTTAAAAATTTACCAGTCTCAAGATTCAAAAATCGTATATGATAAATTCTACGACTAACCGTATCCTCTCCAAAAGCCAGTATTTTATTATCTGGACTAATTTTTAATCCTGTAGCTGCATAGTAATCATATCCATCTGCCTGAACATTTACGTTTAAAATAATCTCTTCAGCGTTTGTTAACAGCTCCTTTTTTCTGCAATAAATAGGGTATTCTTGCCCTTCGGCATATTTTGTGTAATACCAATACCCGTTTTTAAAGTAGGGAACCGACTCATCGTCTTGCTTAATTCTACCTACTATTTCATTATATATCTTTTCTTGCAACTCTTTGGTATCAGACAGAACGGTATCGGTATAATCGTTTTCAGCATTTAAATAATCCAATACTTTTTGAGTTTGTACATCAGGAGTTTCTGCATTCTTTTGATCATCCGTCAATCTCATCCAAAAGTACGGATCCGTTCTTGAATGATCATGTATGGTTAAAACACAGTCCTTTTTTTCAGCAATAGGTGGTTCCGGAAAATTATTTGATAAATTTTGAGTATTCATATTCGTACATGAAATTATTGAAATTAAAACTAAAGATGCTAATGCATTCAAGAAATGGATTTTCATAAGTCTTTTTGTTAGTCGTTTAATACAGTTAAGTAGTTGGTTTGCAAATAAAGTTACATCAAACTATTACAGAAATCAAAAAATAGATTAAATAAAAGCTAAAATGTTTGCTCAAATTGTATTTTTAGATTATTTAACGACTAAAAATAATATACTGATTAAACTTATTGGTATGATTATTTTATGATATTGAAAATCAGTTTTAATCATAATAATTTTTAAAGCACCTCTATTCCTAAATTATGTGCAAGCAGGACAAACGAGCTGACCATAAAGCATAATGATGAACAACAGCCCAAAATTAAATGCAGAAATTTCGATACAAGATTTTAACCTGATTAATTCATGCGTTTAGTTTAGTGCAGATACAACTTGCAATACCTGTCGACGTAGTTCCCTACTTCAAAGGGATTGCAAGTAAGTAGATGTGCTGAAATAAATGCACTTTAGTAAAATTTGACAAAATAATTTCAACACTTAACTCGCATTATTCATCAAATTCCGTTATGATGAATTGAAATG